>JAEZKS010000176.1 GCA_023436075.1 Methanobacteriota archaeon | reverse complement strand
TTGTCATGGACGCCAGGGGGGCTAAGAAGGAATGCAAGGACTGGCAACGCCAGGACTGCACGAACTGCCAGTTCCTCACCGGGGAGGGGGCCACCTATTACTACGAGACCACCCACCGGCTGTGGTGGACCGACCGGGGGAACCCGTACACCGGCGACCGGTGCGAGGGATGCGCGCTCCGGGCATATTCGAGCATCAAGAAGACCATAGAGCAGGTCAAGCGAGACACCAGCGAGCTGTTTGAAACGATCGGATGCCTGAGTGTCGAGCACGTCACCGGCCGGTATGATCTCGTGTCCACGCTGGAGCTGATCGCCGAGAGCATCAGCACGAGCACCAGCAAGGCCGGCGAGTTATCGCTGCTGGTGCGAGAGGTCGAGCGGACGACAGCGAGCGTCCTTGCCAACCCTACCAGGCCAACAGAGGCGGTCAGGAGCATCGCCCTGGCCATAGGTTCCGACGGCCGCGAAGAGCAGGCTTCGGAAATCCGCTAGTATGAAGGGCACATCAGCCCTTCCTGTTTTTATACGATTAACTTCAAGTGCTCTCGTCTGCGGAGCTGACGATACTGACCGGCAGCGGTTTTCCATCCTCGTCCACGAATTTCCACTCGTCGTTTTCCTCGACGAGGTTGTAGCCAGGCTCAAGGCTCTTGTCGTCCTTCGTGATTACCTTGCCGTAGCGGCGCACGCCGGCCGGCATCATGTTCGGCAGCATGCCAGCCGAGGTGTCGAATTCCTGCTGACCCGGAGCGATCATCACGTCGGTGATCGTGCCCTTCTCGCCGACCAGCCATAGCGGCACTTCTGACTCTTTCGCAGCAGCCTTCGCCATCTCAAATGCATCTTCCGTGATCTTCATCTCGTGCCCTCACTCAATATATAGCCATGTTTACGTATGAAACTATCAGTCTGGGGGCATCACCTGCTCGAAATTGAGTTATGCCATTAGTAGTCAGCGTAAGTGCATGGCTCGTCGGGTTTCATCGGCGTCCCGGTGACCTCTTTACTTTCAACACCCTCTCAGGTAAGGATTATCTTATCCGCCGACCAATCACTTTTTATGCGCCCGAACGCTCTCGAAACGGTATGAGGGTTGAGTTGAAATAGAACAAGGAGACAACAGCAATGGCAGTAGCGAAACAATACCAATCTGATGTTGAGGCAATCCTGGCAAAACGCTATGATAACGGCGCGGACTATTGGGCTACTCCCGATAAAGGCCTCTCCAAAGGCGGCTTATTTTCTACCCTCGAGAGCGCGCTTTTGCTGCTGGAGTTAGGTATGGAGCCTTCCGAGCCTTTATTAAAAGAGACTGCCGACCTCATTTTTAGCGTATGGCGGGAGGACGGGCGGTTTAAGCTATGGCCGCAAGGCGCAATATACCCCTGCCACACGATCCACGCGGCCAATGTCCTTAGCCATTTAGGATATGCTTCCGACAGCAGGCTCCGTAAAACCTTTGATCACCTCCTGGAAATACAGCACAGCGACGGCGGATGGCGCTGTAAAAAGTTCAGTTTCGGAAGAGGCCCGGAAACGGAGTTTTCAAATCCAGGGCCGACGCTGACCGCCCTTAACGCGTTTCGGTTTACGCCTTTCCTCAATAACGAGCAGGCCCTCGACAGGACCGTCGAATTCCTGCTCGACCACTGGACGACCCGCAAGCCGCTCGGCCCTTGTCATTACGGGATTGGCACGCTCTTCATGCAGGTCGAATATCCTTTTGCCAGTTACAACCTCTTCGTCTACCTCTACGTTCTGTCTTTCTACGACCGGGCAAAGAAAGATGAGCGATTCCTGGATGCCCTCGGGGTCTTAGAATCCAGGCTGGTCGATGGCAAGATCGTAGTAGAACGGCTCAACAGGAACTTATCCGGTTTTTCCTTCTGCAAGAAGGGGCAGCCGAGCGATCTTGGGACCAAACGTTATCATGAGATATTAAAAAATCTCGGCAGAAGTTAGCCTGTACGGCGCATGGTGGTGCCGCGGTCCTCCGCGTACAGGCGGCCGGCCAGTTTGAAGCAAGCAGCTGCTGATAGTCACAGCAGGCAGGTCAGGCCGGGCTTCATTATCCGAGTATAGCCTTCGCATACGGCAGCCTTCTTACGACAAGATGACTGAGCGCGAATGTCAAGGGAACTCCTATAGCGCCCACGATGACGAATTTGAGCAACGGATGGATCTCGACCCCGACCAGCAGCCATTGCAGGAAGACCACGACCGGGATGTGGATCAGGTAGACGGTGAACGCGTTGTCGGAGAGGACTTTCGTCAGCTTGTTCTGCCAGTTATATCTATTCTTGAACAGCGACAGCAGGCCGATGCACAGGCCGATGCAGAGCAGCGTCTCCCGCAGCGAATCCGCGAATGACGCCAGCGTCAGCCCGCCGTCTCCCGTCACGTCGCCAAACACGACATACAGCACCGGGGTAGCCAGCACCATTAGCCCGGACACCCGCCACCGGTACCTGGCCGTGGCCGCCGGGATGTCTTCGATCCATCCGCCGCGGTACGCGACGATGCCTGCAGCGAACAGCATCACGTACTGGACGATGTGCGCCGGCTCGAACAAATGGAATATAGGAAACCATTCGTTGACCGGCGAGGCTATCCGTATAGCGAACGTGACGGCCGCCATGACTGCGGCGAATGCCAGGATGCTCCTGTTGCCCGGAAAGCTACTTTTATGCCACGGCGACTGGCTTGCAGTCAATCGCATTGCCAGGTAGCCGATCGAAAAGATCAGGAGCATGGCCAGGAACCACAGGTGGCCCAGTGACAGGCCGTTGTCCGTGTTAAAAATGTTCACGTAGCCCACGTAGTAATCCAGGAACGGCTGGCCGCTATCGTAGAGCAGGTACGACATGACCGGAAATACGCCCAGCGCGAAGATGAGTATGGGCGTGCCGAACCGGGCGATCCGGTCTCCCAGGAACTTCATCGGGCCCTTACGATCGACCGAGCCGGGCACGAAGTAGGCGGAGATCATGAAGAACAGGCCCATGAAGAACGCCGAATTAATGCTGAAGAACAGCCCTAGCACGATGAAGCCGAGGGCGTCCAGTGGCTCGGAGGCAACCCACCAGTCGCCGCCAGGCCCGTAGGGCTGGCCTGCGTGATGCAGCACGACGAGCACCGCCAGCAGGACCTTCAGGCTGTCCAGAAAATACACACGCGATTTCGGCGCCGTCACTACGGAGGCTACCGATTTTGTAATGTTGCCCTGCGCTTCCACCCAGACCACCTGTCGCGCGGATGAAGGCGCAGGTTCTTAATAACGGTTTCTGTTTTTTGCGATCAGGGCGTGGTGGTGACGGTGACTTTCCGCATCACGTCGCCGGCCTTGATCTTGTTCACCACTTCCATGCCCTTCTCGACCTTGCCAAACACGGTGTGTTTGCCGTCGAGGTGAGGCTGCGGCGAGTGGGTAATGAAGAACTGGCTGCCGCCTGTGTCCTTGCCCGCGTGGGCCATGGAGAGCGCGCCGGTCCCGTGCTTATGCGGGTTGATCTCGCACTTGATCGTGTACCCCGGGCCGCCAGTGCCGTCGCCTTTCGGGCAGCCGCCCTGGATGACGAAGTCGGGGATCACCCGGTGGAACTTCAGCCCGTTGTAGAAGCCCGAGTTGGCCAGCTTCTCGAAGTTCTTCACCGTGTTGGGCGCCTCTTTGTCGAATAGCACCAGCTCGATATTTCCCTTGTCGGTCTCTATCACTGCTTTCTTCACAAGATCACCGTGCTGAGATTTCGCTCATAGTATATATACGTCAACTACCAAGCCTTGAAAGGCTGTGGCTTGTAACTACCACGCTGGGCATTACATTAGGCTGGTTGACAGGCAGCCCACCCATGCGAGATATACCGGCGTGGGCAATATTTCGACTGGCGTTGAGATCGGAGTGAATATGCAATCCACAATTTTGACAGTGAAAGTCGGGGCCGTTGCGGTTTCCCTTGTACGTGTGACCGCAACAAGAGCACTTCTGGCTCGTATAGCGGCTATCGACAAGCACGACTCTCTTACCGAGAGCTTCGGCCTTGTACCTCAAAAACTGCTCGAACTGGTAAAAGCTCCAGTTGTTCAGTTTCCTGTTCATCTCTACACCCCTTCGTTTTTTGACGCGGATACTGGTTAGGTCTTCCAGTGCGAACACGGAATACTCCGTCTCAATGATCTTCTTTGTGATGCAGTGGTTCACATCAGTCACAAACCGTCTCTCTCTCTCTCTCTCTACCGCTCATCTTTTTGAGTTTCCTCTTAGCGGATCGAGTGCCTTTGGACTGCAATTCTGATCGGAGCTTCGCATAGCGAGCACGGCAGTTCTTGACCACTTTGCTATTATAAAATTTGTTGTCGCTTGTGACAGCGACGTTCACGATGCCCCTGTCGATGCCCAACACTTTACTCTCTACGACTGGTGCCGGATCAGAAGTCTCCATGCTGACGTGCAGGTAGAAAACGCCATCGCGGAAACAGAGATTGCTTCCTCTGATGTTCCATTCTAGATACTGCTTATAGTGTTCGGGAATCGTGAACGTAGTCTTGACTCTTCCGACCGTGGCACTGATAGAAGCAAGGCCGTGGATGAGGTTGACCCTGATGAGGTTGTGATTAAGCCGCATCGATCCGAACGTCCTTCTCTTTGGGAGCGTTTTGCACTTGACCGATTTCAGCGCCTCACATGCACAATCGCGGGCGCATTGCACGAAGCTACTGTTAAGTTTGCTCTCTGCACGTACAGTGCGATATGTGGCCTTGTGGTTCTCCAGTTTATTCCACGTCTTGTTAGAAAAGCCCCACTTCGCAGAGGTGTTGAACGCCTTAGTGTACTCTCGCATCGTGTCGAGAAGGTTCGCTGCATCATCGACGGATATCTGGAGCTTGAAGGCAAGGCAACGTATCACACCAATTTATTTACAATAATGGGAAAAATAGTTTTCGGAGGCGTTGCATGTTGAAAAGTGTTTCGGAAAGCTCTGGTGCCTCCCAGCCCTGAAGGATAGAGTCTCCGCCGCGATGTTTAAATATGCGCATATGCCTTGCCGTCACGGAATCCTTTTATGCATCCGGACGCATACTGGAAAATTGATGTTCCGGAAGAGCGGAAAACGGCCCCTCGCTTTCATGACGGTGGCATTCGTCGTGCTCGTTTCGCTCATAGCTATGCCGGCGCTGGCTCAGCCTCTGTCCGACTATAAGACTTATCCTGCGGGCATTTTCCGGGACGGATCGCTGAGCGCTCGCATGACCAGCCCTGCCGACTTCTCCTTCGGTGACCCGAGCGGCACGAAAGATCTGACCTTTGAGGTGACCAATCGCCGTAGCTCTAACATGGACGTCCGGCTCGCGATCCTGCGGGACGACCAGTGGAACGTGATCACCTCTTTCGGGACGCTGAGCCCGGGCGAGACGAAGGTCTTCACCTATCCGGCGGACTTCAACTATACTGGCAAGACTAACGAGACCGACACGTTTGCCCTGATAGGGCTATCTTCTTCGGGGTTCTCAGGACGGATTTTCCATGTGAGTGAGGACTGGTCTGCCTACGAACGGTCCATGAAGTCGACGCTGTCCATCATCGGCGTCCCTATGGCTATTCTTCTGCTGATCATCCTGGCCGTCGTGATGGCCGGGACACTCGCGAAGGCAGCCAGTGCCCGTCATGAGGAGGCAGGCGAATACACCTTCAAGACGCTCTTTTTCCCGATCATGAGAGCCCGCCCGATGGCAGAGAAGATCGCCGACATCATCCTTACGCCGTTCTTCTGGACAGCTGAGCTGCTCCTCGGCTCAGTGCTGATCCTGCTGATCCTGGCCATCGTGCTCCGGGGCGTCCGCCAGGACATCGGCATCCTCATCTTTTTCATCGGCGGCGTGGCCGCCATCTTCATGCCGCTCATCTTCCTGGTGATCGCATGGCTGGCCGACTATTACCAACGCGAGCCATTCCGGTTCGTGTTTGCCATGTTCATGTGGGGCGTGATGTCCACCCTCGTCGCCTTCTTCGTGAACACCACTGTCTTGCAAGGCATCGACCTCTTCGTCGGCTCCACCTCGCTGGCGCTGGCCATCTCCGCCGTGCTGGTGGCCCCTGTCGTGGAGGAGACCGCCAAGGGACTGGGCCTGCTGGTCCTCTCCGGCCACCACGAGTACGACTCGGCCTTCGACGGCATCATCTTCGGCTTCGCCGTGGGCATGGGGTTCGCGTTCGTCGAGAACTGGCTGTACTTCGTGGCGCGCTACAACCCCGTCGATGCGGGAGGCTTGCTCCCGTGGGTGTACCTGATCCTGTACCGCTCGTTTCTCGGCTCGCTCTCCCACGGGTGCTTCACCGCCGCGCTGGGCGGCATCATCGGCTTCTTCAAGTCGCATCCTGGCCTCCGGCGTCACACGCTGCTCGCGTTCATGATCGGCCTGCCCATCGCCATGTTTCTCCATAGCATGGGCAACCTGCTCGTGATCCTCGGCTCCGCCATGGAAACCGGCCTGGGCATCCCGGTGCCGCTGTTCGACCCGCTGTACACCGTAGGGCTGACCACAATATACATAATCATTGGCGCCATTCTTCAGCTAAGGTTAAAAGGCCGGCTGATGAAACGCGGGCCAAAGCCTGAAGGATAGGTGACAATAATGCCGACGAGCAAGAAACAGATGGAAAAGCTGAGGAAAGTCAAGCAGGAAAAGGCCGCTGACCTGGCAAAGGCTGCAGCCGGCGGCAGCGAGTCTGCCAAGAAGAAGCTCAAGAAGCTCGAGAAGAAACTGAAATAATCGGACGATACCGTCTGTCAACCATTTTTTGATCGCCGCAGCGTAAACCTATTTAGCTTTGCCGGTGTACATTTTAACACATTTGCAGGTGCGTGCATGCCACAGGCCATCGACGAGCAATCCAGGCGAGCCATCAAGGGCACTTCGCCGTCGGGAGTCCTCCGGGACATCCGGGCGCTGAAGAAAGAGTACAGGAAGGCCGATCCGGCCCCAGAGGACGGGCAGCGGCTCATCACACCGGAAGAACGAAGGAAGCTGGAGCTCAGGCTGCACCGGATGCTCGTCTGGGTCGGGGTGATGACTCCCTTCGAATTCGAGCTCAACGGCCAGAAGGTGCCGCTGCACGAGATCGTCTGGGACCTGATGTCGAAAGACTGTCTCACCGATGAAGAGAAGGAGAACGTGCAAAAGCTCATCTGGAAGCTTTCGACTCACGAAAAAGCCGACGAGGAGGCCCTGCACAACAATGCGCTGACCCGCGAGGAAGCTAAGAAGCTGGTCCGGGAGGCGTCCGGGCTGCTGCGGGCGATCATGAGCCTGAAAAGCCTGGTCGGGGAAAAAGAGTACTGCAACCTCCGGAGCACCGCCAGCCGACGTCGCATCGAGGATGCGAAGTACTGGCTGGGATTTTTGAAACAAATCACATGATACTCTCTGCGCAATATCGTCATAGTGAGATAAACTACTTAAGGTATCACCTGGATAACGCTTTTCACAAATGAAGCTCCCGCAGATCAAGCTCCCGGAACCCGTCAGGGCATTCGCAGAGAAACACCCCGCCATCTACGAGTTCATGACCGACGTCCTGTTAGCGCTCTTGATAGTCGCAGTTGTCGGCGGGCTGCTGTATGCCTACTCAGGCACATGGCCCCCGATCGTCAGCGTGGTCGGGGACAGCATGTACCCGCACATGCACAATGGCGACCTCGTTCTTTTACAGGGGCTTGACCGGACCGACGTGATCACGTCCGTAGCGGCAAATGCGACCGGCGACCACATTACATACGCCCTGCCGGGAGACGTCATCGTGTACCGGCCGCGAGGAGACCCTGGCGTTAAGCCCGTCATACATCGCGCCATGTACTGGGTGAACCAGTCCGAGCCCATGTGGCCCGGAGGTCCGGCCGCTCCGGCGTCTGGCTACATCACCCTGGGCGACAACAACGACGGCCAGCTGGACCAGAACTCGAGCATCTGTCGTTACCAGCCCGTCCGCCCGGAATGGATCATCGGCGTGGCGAAGATCAACGTGCCCTACCTTGGCCATATACGATCGCTGATGCCGTTCTGAGGGTAACCCGGCATTAGCTTTGTGATCGCATGGATGCGTCGGTTGCCCACAGAGGCTAACTGGTCTATTTTTTATCATCACGTGCCCGACCGGGATTACTCTGTTGCCTACATCCTCACAGCTTCAACCGTTTCCGCCATGTGACATCCATAGAACAGGGCTGTTTAAAATGGCTTTGAATAGTTGGTGACGAAGGTAACAATATCAGGATATTTACTTATTTATTATATTATTACTGATTGCGAAAGCTACGCTCCTCACACATGATATACCACATGTGTAATGACATATAGGAGTACATGACAACAACATATAAATACACAATTAATAAAAAGCAAACTATTATATAGCAATTGGTTATAACGAAATTAATTGAGGAAACATTATGCATAAAATATCATCAGTAATTATAATAACGATTTTAATGTTTTATTCAGGAATAGGCGCGGTTTCATATGCGGCGAAACCAATTGATGATCAAACCAAGAACATCGTCTGGGTCAATCAAAGCGAGCTATTGACGAAAGACGCGAAAGGGCCGAACATCGATTTAAATATGGGCAAGATTCCGCTCAACTCGACCATGGAAAAGCTGTATCCAGGTCTTATTCTCTTGAATTCGTCAAAATCAATTGCCGAAGATAAAACGGGCTTCGACATCAAGGGAACCATCTCTGATACATCCATTACGTATAAAAAATCGAAAAGCAATCTACAAGCTGTGATGTCTAACAATATTGCCGATAGGTCTGAATCGGCATTGGCAGCCCTGAGTAACGTTTACATCACCGGCGTCGGCTATTACTGGTACTTGATCCAGGATAACTGGTACTCCAACCAGATTACTATATATAATTCCGGGTCACTGCCGGTGAGCGGCATTGTAATAATATGGTCTTGGGAAGACGGTTATGGATACGCCGCGCCCTTCTACGATCTGGCTCCCTATGCGACGACGATCGTATCGGTGCCGTTCCAGGTTATCAATGGCGTCAGCTCCGTAGGTAAAAAGCCATTATACGCCGAAGTTCGGGTCGATCCTGGCAGCATTTCGACACACTTGGTCCAGCTGCCCACCGACGGCATCGAGGTATACAACAATGCCATTCAGTTAGCCGATCCTGATGGCGGCGTAAGCCTGGCGACCAGCGATTTGAACCATCCGTATAACTATACGATATTAATGGATGCAGCCACGGCCGGAGACAATACCTACGCGCCCTATGCGACGTCGAGCCAGATCAATACATATGTCTATCAACACATGGGCTACGACTTTTTCCACACCGAACCATACTACCATAGTGCAGCGTCAGATTTGTACCTCCTGTGCAACGGGTACTTCGGCGATTGTACCGAGTTTGCCGCACTTTTCGTATCTTACGAACGGGCTTTGCATATCCCCGCCAGATACTATGCGGTCACGTACAGGGATACGGTAGGACAGATGAGAGGTCACGCCATCTCTGAAATCTGGAACGGCACAAACTGGATTCACGCCGACCAGGTGGCGAACGTATTCAACGGCCCTGGGTTCTATAAGGCCCTAGGATACACTCAAGTTCATCTGTACAACATGTACTACGCTGACGATTCAGTCTCTGCGAGCGATCCCTATGGCGATCTACTGCTCGACCCATGGAACGATTTCTCGGTCGTAATAGATATGGGGGAGCCCGCTGCATATAATTAAGAAGGACGATTACATGAAAAACTATTCTTTTTTTGTTTTTCTTTTATCGTTTCTGATTCTAGTGGGTACCGCATGCGCTTCTAATAGTACGACTGATCATCTGGTCGATAGCGACGAACCGCATCCTTCCTTCGGCGGCAGTATATATGACATCTTTAACTTGCGGCATTTCGGTGCGCAATACAACACTGATATAATGACCTTTATAAACACCTATGGGCTTGACTACTTTTACGAAAGCCGGGCATGCGATGTCAATCAAAGCTATTATTATGTATACCTGTTACCAGAAAAAGAATATTCGAAAGAATTGGTATACCTCGAATTACACGATGAGCGGGGTATCAATAACAGCATAATCTGGGTGAGACTCCTGGATAAAAACACAGAATTACCGCGACTGAACGATAGCGAGTGCATTGCGCTAGGGATCTCAGGGAATAGCACGATCGTCACAGCGAATCCCGACGATAACGATGGCGTAATCAATATCTGGAGTATAATCATTGGAATCGCCATCATATTGACCCTGCTATTGGCAGTCGTAGCTATAATAAAAACTATGCGATAGTGGCTACCAGGCAAATGAGTCGATTCGGTGCCGTCGTAAGGCGCCGGTCAAGTAAAAAGCCGCGATACGAACTGGTCGTCTCGCACTGCAAGACACCCTCGCGTACTTCGGCGATCTCAGCCCCGGTATGGCAGGAGGCTATGTAAAGTGATCCGACTTCCTGTGATCGCCACGCCAATAGGGTATACGCACGGAGGCGACCGGATAGCTTCTTCACGACGGCGCCGGCGGAGCAGGCTTCTTCATGATCTCGTCCGGGTGTGCGTGCACGTCGCCGGTCATGAAGGTCATCAGCGTGCCGTCGCGGGCTTTCATGACGAACGCCCCGTCTTCGTTGATGTCCACTGACGTGCCCTCGAACAGGTTGTCCTGATCTTTTACGATGACGCGGCTGCCCAGCGGGTAGATCATAGACTTGTACTCGTCCAGGATCACGTTGTGCTGGCCCTCGTTGAATGCCGAGTAGAGCCGCTCGAACTCGAGCAGCAGCGCGTCGATGAACTCGCGCCGGGACACTGTATTGCCGGTTTCTTCCTTGATCGAGGTGGCCGTTTTCTGTATCCGGGACGGGAAGGAGAGCATCTCCACGTTCACGTTGATGCCGAATCCGAGCACGATGTACTTGATCGAGTTGATGTCCATGGCCATGTCCGTGAGGATGCCGCTCACCTTGCGGCCTCCGACGAGCACGTCGTTGGGCCAGTTGATCTTCGCGTCCAGGCCGTACAGGTCGCGGATGGTCTTACACACGGCAGCTGCCGCGGCAAGAGTGATCTTCGTCGCGTTCCGCGGTGCGGTCTTCGGCCGCAGGATCAGAGAGAAGCAGACGCCGCCGAAGGGCGATATCCACTCTCGGCCGATGCGTCCGCGTATTCCGCCGCTCTGCGTCTCTGCCAGGATCATCGTGCCTTCCTCGGCGCCGGTCGCAGCCATTTCCTTGGCGATCTTGTTGGTCGACGCAACTTCCTCGAAGTAGTGGATTTTATGGCCGAACTTCTCCGTCTTCAGGCCTTTCTTGATCTCCTTGGGGACCAGCTTGTCCTCGTTGAGAATGCGCTTCGGGATGAAGTTAGTACTGTACTCGCCCTTACGGAAGTAGGCGTTGAACAGGATCATCTTGTGGAACGGGATCGTCGTCTTGACACCCTCGATGGTGTACTCGTCCAGCGCGCGGCGCATCCGGTTGATGGCCCCGTTACGGGTGGAGTCCCAGACTAGCAATTTTGCTACCATGCTGTCGTAATAGGGCGGGATCTCATAGCCCGCATACGATATCCCGTCCACGCGGACGCCCGGGCCGCCCGGCGGGTTATATGCCGTGATCTTGCCCGGCGACGGGAAGAAGTTCTCCTGCGGGTCTTCTGCGTTGATCCGACACTCGATGGCCGAGCCGTTGATCTTGATATCGCTCTGTTTGAAGGGGAGCTCTTCGCCGGCTGCGATGCGTATCTGCTCCTTGACGATGTCGATGCCAGTGACCAGCTCCGTCACCGGGTGCTCGACCTGCACCCGGGTGTTGACCTCCATGAAATAGAAATTGCCGTACTTGTCAAGCAGGAACTCGAAGGTACCTGCGTTCTCGTACTTGACCGCCTTTGCGCCCTGAACTGCAGCGTTGCCCATAGTCTCGCGGAGCACGGCCGTCATGCGTGGCGACGGCGCCTCCTCGAGAAGCTTCTGGTGACGGCGCTGGATGGAGCAGTCTCGCTCGCCCAGGTGGACGACATTGCCGCTCTTGTCCGCCAGGATCTGGAACTCGATGTGCCGTGGCTCTTCCAGGTACTTCTCCAGGTAGACGTCCCCGTTGGCGAAGAACGTCTCGGCCTCGCGCTTCGCGCTCTGGAGCGCATCGGGCACGTCGGCGTCGGAAAAGATCAGCCGCATGCCGCGGCCGCCTCCGCCGCCGGAGGCCTTGATGATGCACGGGTAGCCGAACCGGTTCGCCAGCTCGATGGCCTCGCTCTCCGTCTTGATTGTGGACGGAGAGCCAGGAATGAGGGGCAGGCCGGCCTTCTTCATCGTATTCCGGGCTACCATCTTGTCACCCAGCTTCTTGATCACCGATGCCGGGGGCCCGATAAACTCGACGCCCGCCTTTCTGACAGCTTCGGCGAATGGAGCGTTCTCAGATAAGAAACCATATCCCGGATGGATCGCGTCGCCGCCAGCGTCGGAGGCTACCTCCAGGAGCGCCTCGATGTTGAGATAGCTGCTCTTCGCCGGCGGCGGGCCGATGCTGTATGACTCGTCGGCGTACTTGACGTGCAGCGACTTGGCATCAGCTTCAGAATAAACGGCGACCGTCTGGATGCCCATCTCCCTGCATGCCCGGATGACCCGCAGCGCGATTTCGCCGCGGTTTGCGATCATGACCTTGCCGAACATCTTACTCGATCACCGCGAGCACAGCATTGGCGTCCACGTTCTTGCCCTTCTGCATGAAGACCGACTTGACCTTGCCCGAGCTGTGGGCCACTATGTCGTTCTCCATCTTCATGGCCTCCAGCACCGCGACTACGTCGCCTTTCTTCACCGCGTCGCCGACCTTCACGTTGACCTTCAGGATGGTGCCCTGCATCGGGCTGGTGACCGCGCCGTCGACGCCGGCCTCCGCCGCGTCGAGAACGGCTTCTTCCGGCTTCGCCTGCGCGGCGGTGCCTGGAGCCATGATGATCGGCGCCCCGCCGACCGCCTCGATGCGCATCTCCATGACCTTCCCATCCAGTTCCACCAGGAACTTCTGGGCGTTGGGGCCGAGCTTCGAGGGCAGCGATGCAGCCGCCTTCGGCTTCAGCGGCTCGGGCTTGATCTCGCCCTTCAGGAACAGCTCCGCAACCGACGGGTACAGCGCGTAAGTGATATAGTCTTCCTCACTGGCGCTCTTCAGCCTCAGCTCATCCACTTTCTTGTGTACGTCGGGCAGCTCCGGCGGCAGCAGGTCGCCCGGCCGCGCCGTCACGGGCATGTCATCGCCGATGACCTTCTTTTGCACCTCAGGGTCGATGGGCCCGGGGGCTTTCCCGTAGAGGCCTCTCACGTAGTCCTTGACCTCCTTCGGGATCACCTTGTAACGCTCTCCCAGCACCACGTTGAATACGGCCTGGGTGCCCACGATCTGGCTGGTGGGCGTCACCAGCGGCGGGTAGCCCAGCTCACGCCGGACGACCGGGACTTCTTTGAGTACGAGGTCGTACTTGTCCATCGCGTTCTGCTGCTTGAGCTGCGACACGAGGTTCGAGATCATGCCGCCCGGGATCTGGTAGACGAGCACGTTGACGTCAACGCGCTCCAGGATCGGGTCGATGATGCCCAGGTAATTTTCCTTGACCTTCCAGAAGTACTCGGCGATCTCCGCAAGCAGTTTGAGGTCCAGATGAGTGTCCTGCTTTGTCCCGAGCAGGGCGCCCACGATCGTCTCCGTCGCCGGCTGTGACGTGCCGAAGCTGAACGGCGACATGGCCGTGTCCACGATGTCCACGCCCGCCTCGATGGCCGCATAGTAGCTCATCGGGGCAATGCCGTTGGTGCAGTGGCAGTGCAGGTCCACCGGCAGGCCTACTTCCTTCTTCAGCCGGGATACAAGCTCGGCTGCGTCCTTCGGGCCTATGAGGCCTGCCATGTCCTTGATGCAGATGGAGTCGCATTCCATGCCGGCCAGCGTCTTGCCCATCTCGACGAACACGTCGTTGGAGTGCACCGGGCTGACTGTGTAGCAGATCGTGCCCTGGACGTGCTTGCCCGCCTTTTTGGCCGCTCTGACGGGGACCTCCATGTTGCGAGTGTCATTCACCGCGTCGAAGACCCGGAAAATGTCGATGCCGTTCTTCGCCGCCAGCTCGACGAACTTCTCGACGACGTCGTCCGAGTAGTGCCTGTAGCCGACCAGGTTCTGGCCCCTGAGGAGCATCTGGATGGGCGTCTTCTTCGCCGTCGCCTTGATCTTCCGTAGCCGCTCCCACGGGTCCTCGTTCAGGAAACGGATGCAAGTGTCGAAAGTGGCCCCGCCCCAGGCTTCGAGGGAATAGAAGCCCACCTCGTCGAGCTTCGCCACTATGGGGAGCATGTCCTCCGTGCGCATCCGCGTCGCCGCCAGCGACTGGTGCGCATCGCGCAGAATCGTTTCCGTTATCCTGACCATATGGTTACCATCCGAGCTACGGTGTTCGAAATAACACCATGCGTCACGTTATCATCATGGTTCTAACATATAAATATGTCGGGGGCTGTAACTGCTGGAATGAGCCTGCACTGATGCGGGCGAAGCTAGCTGATTTTCCATGCCAGGATTTCATGGGCCAGGATAAAAAGAAGGCACGGCGCTATCTCCAGTCAGCCAGCTCCAGCATGACGTTGTCACTAGAATGTATTTTCAGAGACACCGGAATTGAATCATTGATTCAGATCGTGTGCTGCAAGATTTCTATCGTGTTGACTTCTCTGTGATCCGGCAGGTAATACTTCGTACAGTCGTACGTCGTGTCGCCGATCGTCACCCTGTCACTTTTGAAATCATTTGCGTCGTTACTCTGTCGATAAAAACCGGGCATTTGGCGTCTCCTGCCGCCCCATAAGCTCCATGGTTTTTTATCGATATGTCCCCCAGTAGCAATCGTAGGGGGAATATTATGGATGTGAAGAAAGTGGCAGCTATCAGCCTCGTAGCTGTAGCTGTGTTGTTAATGGCAGCTCCCGCCGGCGCCTGGTTCGGCCCGTTCGGATGCGGAGGCCTGTTCCCGTTCGGACTCTTCGGCAGGCCCGTGCCTGTGCCGGTGCCGGTACCCGTGCCTGTACCCGCAGCCGTGCCTGTTCCGGAACCCGTCCCGGCGCCCGTACCCGCGGCGATACCCATAGGCGGCCCCGGTCTCATCGATGGAGGCTTCGGTGGCGCATGTGCTCCGGGTCTTGGTGGCTTTGGTGGTCCTGGCT
>JAEZKS010000127.1 GCA_023436075.1 Methanobacteriota archaeon | reverse complement strand
GCCTGGAACTCGCCGCCGCAGTCCCAATTGTTGCTCATCATCCACTTCTGCTGCTGGCCGCAGGAGACGCTGCCGCTCAGGATCAGGGTGTCGTTCTTGTATACCCAGGCTGTGTCGCCAGCGCCGTTGAGGTACATCTCGTATGTATCCCACTGCGCATCGGGCAACGGCACAGTAGCTACCTCGCCGCTGCCGTACTGCAGGCTCTGGTACATGGCGTCCGAGCTGTAATCGTTCCACAGGCCACACCCGTCGCCGGGCGCCATCCAGTAGTCTGTGTCGCTGCCCCAGCCGAAGTACTTCTCCAAGTTATAGCCCGAGTCCAAGTACATACGGCAAATGAACGCGGTGCTCCGAGTGTCGAAGGCAGCCCGCGTCATCGCATACCCGTCGGCAGGAACGCTCAGCGTGCCATCGGCAATGCTCGCACCGCTGACACGCCAGTTCGACCGGTCTGACATGTCGTCGAAGAAGAGGAACGTGCCCTCCCCCGACGCAGCGCTCGCGTCGCATGAGTGGCCGTAGTAGAGCTTCACGGTCGCAATGCCGGGGGCCGCCGGGATCTCGGGCACTCGGACCCAGACCGTCGCGCTTTCCGCGTCGAAGGACTCGATCCAGTAGCTAATCAGGCTGTCGGCGTCGTCCGTGAACCTTATGTCGTCGGGCCAGCCCGCCGAGTGCCCGTTGAGGTACACGTTGTCGGCGTCGTCTGTCCCCGCACCGCTATGGATCGTTAACTTCACCTGGTAGCCGGTCAGTGCGCCGTCGGAGCTTCCCGAGATCGCGTGCGTCTTGCTGTACCAGCTGTCCGTGTCTGGGATAGGTGTGGGTGTGGGCGTGGGAGTCTCACCCGGCGTGGGCAATGACTCGTTGATATAAACAGTCATCAGGGAATGTTCGCCTATCTCGCAGCCGATCGGGTTGCTCAGGTTGACCTGGAACGTCCGGTTCTCAGGGTCGTAGGCCCCGTCATCGATGATCGGGATGACGATACTCTCGCTTGCGTTCGTCCCCTGGAAGTACAACGTGCCGGCGGTCTCCGTATAGTTGGCGCCCGCCGTGGCCGAGCCATCGATCGTCTGGTAGTCGACACTATACTCATCCGAGCCTGAGCCTGCGAGCGTCAGCACCAGCGTGCCGGCGCTTTCGTTCACGCAGCAGGTATCCGTCTCGAACTGTACGATCGGCAACTGATCGGAGGCCATGACCACTGCCCCCGGATGCTGGGCGCTCACGATCGTCCAGACGCAAAATAATAGTAGTCCCGAAAGAACAATCAACAACAGGACGGAGCTCTTGCGATCTCCGTACATACCTACGAGTTTCCCGCCGCTCATATCTTTACTCACCTGCCATTGGCATTGTTAAACGTTTTAGGCAAGCATCACCCACTCGCCGCATATCAACCGCATGTTAAGCAATCGATACTTACTCTCCAATAATTATCTTCTATAATTATATAACTTCCTATTTGTTCTATTGAATGCTAATTAATAGTATGATATATTAGTGGTGAAATTGTATAAATCCCATGTGGCTAGACATGTGAGAAATAATGAACCATATAAAAAACATACGAATATAATGGGTGATGAGGCGATCGGCTTGGTAAAAATTAACCCTTGAATTCTCAACAAAGGTAAACTTTAACTCGCATTAGTTATAAAATGGTAACTATGTCAGGATGGAGAATGCGGCTGGCCTGCGACCCGATCGTACCCCTGGTCGATTCTGACGAAGAAGCTATCGCCTACTTTGCCTGTCGAGACCTGCTGGACGACGACGTGGGGCCCGTCAGCTGCCTGTGGGATCTGCCGCAGGTCCAGCGAATCCTGCGAAAGCAACAACCGGACGGCTCATGGAAGTTCCCAGGTAAAACGCATCCTGGCACAGGGGTCAAATATCCGCTGATCGAGACGTGGAAAATGCTGCGGTTCCTGGTCGATACGTATGAGCTGGGCAGGGGACACATGGCCATCGAGAGAGCCGCCGAGTATATGTTCTCCTGTCAGACGGAAGACGGAGACATAAGGGGCATTCTCGCCAACCAGTACGCACCGTATTACACAGGCGCGATCATGTCGCTGCTAATCAAAGCCGGCTACGCGGACGACCCCAGGATAGCAAAGGGTTTCCGATGGCTGATGGACATGCGTCAGGATGACGGCGGCTGGGTCATCGGCAGCCCTGGCATGGTAGGGCTGGGGCGGATCTCGCGGGCGGAACAGATCGACCTGACGTCGGACATGGCACAGGAGACGGCGCGGGCTTTCGACAGGGAAAAGCCATTTTCTGCAGCGGGCACTGGTATGGTACTCAGGGCGTTCGCCACGCATCCGCAGTGGCGCCACAGCGGAGAGGCTATGACCGCCGCCCGGCTACTGAAGTCGAAATTTTTCAGGGATGATAACTGGTCGTCGTACCGGCATCCGGACAACTGGGTCCGGTTCCAGTATCCCTTCTGGTGGACGAACCTCGTGACTGCGCTTGACTCCCTATCGCTGATCGGGTTTACGTCCGCCGATCAGGACGTGGCGAACGCGCTACAGTGGCTGATCGAGAACCAGCAGGAGAGCGGGTTGTGGAAAGCGTCCTATTCCCGGATACACCGTGAGCCGGACGAGATCCGGACCGCAGAGGAACAACTATGGATCACGCTGGCGATCTGCCGCATCATGAAAAGGCTGTTGCCAGAATAGCACTTTTCGGTAAACGATGGCGGGAAGTGCAGAGACTAACGGTCGATCAGTCGGTTGCAGTAAAAGTCCCGGACGATCCGCGCCTGCCATTCCGTCTCAGGCCAGCCGCGCTTGATACCTCGGGCTTTCGTCAGGTCGTCTAAGTAGCGTATTACCGTGTCCGCGGGCATGCCCAGCGCTCGCAGCGTGCAGCCGATCACCGTGCCGGTACGCCCGATGCCGCCCACGCAGTGCACGATCACGCCATGTCCGGCGTCCAACGATGAAAGGACGACCTGGACTGCATCGCTCACCAGCATTTCCTGTCGTTCCGGATCGGCTGGCTCATGGCCATAGTGCAGATCCTCCAGCTTATTTGCGTATGCGATGCGCAGCGAGCCTGGCCGGTAGTTGGGCGGACTTTCGCACAGGCAAACGACGTCGATGAACCCTGCTGCCGATAGGCTTCGCCAGGGCATGTTGGCCGAAGGATAGCACATGCCTGCCAGCAATGCTGGCTCCTCCAGGACGACATAAAAGTCGCCAGGCATGTTCATCTTGGGAATTTGCGGCATCTCGGCCGGCCTCAGCAGCCTGGGCATGGTATAGCCTATGGGCGTCGCAGTATAAAAACTTGAATGATCGGCAGGCTGCCGGGTTTCAGTTGTGTGCTATCACAATATCCTGCCGATCTTTTCCCGCAGGTACGCCTGGATTTCGTCCGGAGATTTCCCGCCATCGATCAGGTTGAAGTCGTACTCGACAGCCAGCCGGTCGAACTCGGTTTTCAGCTCCGTCTGGTACTTCCGGAAGCTGTCGAACATGTCGCTGGAGATACAGACGTCCATGCCCGATTCCCAGTAGTCAAGGCTGCCGTACTTGACGAGCGCCCGGTGCAGCAGCGTGTCCGGCTCGACCGAGAGATAGAAGATCAGGTCGGGGACGAGTGCGAAGCCGAACAGCTCTTTCAGCCATTCCTTGTCCGCACCTCTGGCCAGGTCACGCACCATCAGCGTGAAGATGTACCTGTCAGCCAGCACGACGTAGCCGGCCTTGAGCGCCGGGATGATCTTGTTCTCGAGCTGGTCGGCCAGGTCGGTGGCATACAGCAGGCTCATCGTCTTCTTGCCCAGCGTATGGCCCTGCTTGGCCTCCTCGATGGCCTCGCCTACCAGCCCGGATCGCCGCAGCCCGGTGTCCATCACGGCATGGCCGTTGGCCTCAAGCCATTCCTTGAGCATGGCTATCTGTGACGATCGTCCCGAACAGTCCGCGCCCTCGACGATGATCAGCTTACCCTGGATGTCCTTGCGGCTCAGCTTCAGGTATGGGAGGCCGATGCCATAGTACAGGTGGTTAGCTGTCATTTGTAGCCTCCTGTTTCACGCACGTCGGACCTCGCAATGGTGCCCTGGGCGTACAGCTGACCGGCGGGCGGTAGTTCCGAAGAGTCTTCTCCACGATGCTCCGCATCTCCTGCTGTTGCTGCTCGATGCTCCGGGTGGCATCCATCACCACGAACCCTTCGTCATCGGCCATGCGATCGTACTGCTCCTTGATGATCCCCTGGAACAGCTTGAAGCTCTCGACGGGGTCATTCGACAGGCCCAGGTCCATTCCGGCCTCGTGATACTTGATCTCTGTTCTCCCCGTCAGGATGCGGGACAGGGACACTTCCAGCGGCGCCTGGAAATAGAACGCTATCGTCGGTCTGAATGCAAAGTTGTAAAGGTTCCTCAGCCATCCGGCGTCGCATCCCCTCGCGATGTCGCGGGCGTACGCCGTGTAGATGTACCGGTCGCACAGCACGATGTGCCCGGCTCGCAGGTGGGGCTGGATTAGCTTCTCGTACCTGTCCGCAAAGTCACTGGCATGGATGAGACTGAATGTCGTCGGCGTCAGCAGGTTCTTACGCTTTGCTTTCTTTGTGTACTTTTTCATGAGTTCCGAGGAGTTCCACTCGGTGAAAAAGACGAAATATCCCTGGTCTTCCAGCCACTTCTTCAAAAGATATACCTGGGTGCTCTTGCCTGAGCCATCGCAACCCTCCACTATGTACAGCCGGCCCGGGTATCTTTTGCCCGAACCTGCTCCCTGCCCACGCTTCATAGCTTAAAAGAACAGATATGACGATATATATTTTTTTGTGAAAGGCAGACTGCGGGCTATATATCCCTATATAGTCCGCCGCTCAATCACCGTTGACGACGATGCCTGTGTCGAATGCTTTCTTGAAATACGGGGCAATATCGCGGATCGTCATCATCTCGATGGTGATGTCCCCCTGGTGGATTGGTATGACTTCGACGCTATTCCGGTTGACATGGCACTGCAGTGACGTCACCTTGCCGCGCCGACCCCTGTCGAACCCGTCTGCGATGCTCAGAATGATACTCATCTTCTTGACGTTGCGTACGACGTCCTTGTCCAGCGCCACATTGTGCATGATCGATCGGTTCTTGATGCCGTCGGCACCATAATGCGCGGCCACCAGCGCAGAGCGGTAGTTGTCCATGTGGCTGAAGCCGAAAATGTTGTTGTCGAGGATGTGGTAGAACGTGTTGTTGAAGCGCTTGCTGTAGTCGAAATAATAGCCCAGCTCGTGCAGCCTGGCTGCGGCCCAGAGCACCCTCCGGTCCCCGGAATTCAGCCCGTGGACGGGCTGTAGCTGGTCGAACAGCGAGAGCGCCAGTTCGGTGACACGCCGGGCGTGCAGCTCGTCGACACGGAAGAGCCTGGACAGGTTATCGACGCTGAACGCCGTGACATTGGCTACAACGGGCTTTTTCAGGTAGTTTTCGAAGAAAACCCCGTCGCGCAGGCCGGACGACGAAACCCGTATCTGTGAGGCTTTCAGCATTTTGACTACCGTGTTCACCGCGGCCACGCCTCCGATGATGATGTCGGCGCGCTCCCTTGACAGTCCCGGCATGTCGCGGCGTTCCTCCAGTGCGGTGCCGGCCAGCCGGTCGTAGACCTTCGAAACATCGGCCGGAGACATAGCGTAGTTGTGCAACTCGTCGAAGGGATAGTTGTTATGCCGCTGGCTCATCCGGGCGATGGTCCGGACGGTGCCGCCTATGCCGAAGAGCTTGCAGCCCTTCCGGGCCTCGATCCATGGGATGTCCTGCAGTCTGCTTTTCATGAAATCTTCCAGTTCTTCTAGCTGGGCCCTCGTCGGCCGGTCGCGGGCCAGGAACCGGGTGGTCAGGTTCAGTGCCCCCCAGGGGATGCTCGTCGACTCGACCAGCTTCCGCCCTTCGACCACGGTCAGCTCTATGCTGCCCCCTCCTACGTCCATGAGCAAGCCGTCCTCCAGGTCGGTCGTGTTGATGACGCCGAGATACCCGTAATACGACTCCTCTTCGCGGGAAAGCACGCGGAACTGGATGCCAGTTTTGGCATGCAGCTCAGCCAGGAACTCGTCGCGGTTAGAGGACTCCCGCACTGCTGCAGTAGCGACGGCGGTTATTTTCGAAACCTTGTGGTAGTCGCAGATGCCTTTGAAGAGCCGGATAGAGTTGATCGCTCGCCAGAGCGCCGCCGGCTTGATGGCGCCGCCGGGGAGCGTGTCCTCTGAGAGCCGGACGACGCCCTTGTCGTCCTCGATGAGATGGTAGGCGCCACGGCGCGTTGTCTCGATGATCAGCATGCGCGTGGTATTGGACCCGAGATCGATGATCGCTTGTTTCTGGCTCATGTCTGCCCTGTGCTAACGTGATTAATGTCGCTATGCATTATAATCATTATTCCCGGACTGCTCCCCGTAAAATGCGATTGCAGGCATCGCGTTCTCACAGCTGCGCCAGTTGACCCGGCTCCAGCAGCCATACCAGCGCGCATTGTCCCGGCTGTAAGTCTCCGTCCGTTTCGAGCAAGGCAATGCCTCCTTTCTTCAGTTGGATAAAGGACGACTTTTTGCCGGAGAGACAGTACGAAACAAAGCTGCTCAGGAACGGCTCATGGCCTACGATGGCCACGCTGTCGGCGCCTTCGATCGTGTTCAGCCGCTCGATCAGCTCATCGACGGAAGCGACAGGCTTCAGCAGGCCGGTCACCTCCATGTCAGCATCCGGCGAACAGTATTTCCTGATGATATCTGCCGTCTGCGAGGCCCTGGCCAGCGGGCTGGTCAGGATGATGTCGAACCGTACTCCGGAGTCTTCCAGGCCTTTCGCCACAAGCTTCATCCGTTCCCTGCCTTTGCCCGTGAGTTCCCTCGCCTCGTCGTCGACATCTGCGTCCGGTTTTTCAGCAATGCCATGTCTTATCACGTATAGTGCTTTCATGTGAACCTCGCACGATTGATCAGCCTGCAGAGCCAGCAGCTTCAAGATCGGTCTGCCGCAGCGTTTCTTCCATCTCGGCCTGCCACGCGTTCAGAATACGTGAGATGGTCCTCCCGCTACCCCCGTAGGCTCGCAGCTTGAGTGACCAGACCCGCAGGTCCTGGATGTGGCCGAGCTGGTCCTGCACCACCTTAAGATGCCGGATTTCGGCATCGTCTTCCCCAGTTATAGCGCTTATAGTCTCAAGGGCATATCGAAGCTTTTTCGTAGCGATCCTGCCGCGATGCAGCCGGTCCAGCAGCTCCACGTTATCGATGCAGAGTGGTCCGGGTAGCGTGTCACGGATCGCCTGTATCGCTTCTTTCCGCGCCTTCCGTAACTGGCTCAGTCTTGCCCGGAAACGGGCATCGTCCTGCGGCGAGGATGCCTTAGCCCGCTGCCAGGCTGCCATGCGTTTCTTCCAGTCGCGATCGATGATCTGCGGCAGCTTCCGGGTGGCTGTCCGCCGTAGCTTTTGGCGGGAAGCGCGCTCTTCCTCGATCAGCCCGCAGAGGATGTCCTGCTGTGCCCTGGTCATAGACGGAAGACGTTTCTCGATCTCCTCGATCATCACATCTGCGTCCCTGATCTCTCCAAGCATGCCCATGCTCCGCTTCAGTGCCCGTCGCATTTTCCTGAACCGGGGGTCTGCCTGGTCATTCTCGTCGGCAG
>JAEZKS010000072.1 GCA_023436075.1 Methanobacteriota archaeon | reverse complement strand
CCCAACAAAGGAAGGATCTATGAGCCGGTGATGGACTTGTTCGAGCGGGCGGGGCTCCACGTGATCGAGCATTCGGAGCGCAGCCTGTTCGCCAAGACTGTGGACGAGAACATCACGTTGCTGTTTGCCCGGTCCCGTGACATTCCAGGCTACGTGGAGAATGGGGCGGCTGACCTGTGGATTACCGGCGAGGACTTCATCTGCGAGTCTGGCGCCGACGTCGAGGTGCTGCTCGATTTAGGCATGGGCAAGGCTGATCTTGTGCTGGCGGTGCCGGACGATGCGAAATATGAGCGGCCGCAGCAGCTTGCCGGGCGGAAGATCGCGACGGAGTTCCCCGAAGTCACGCGCAAATACTTCGAAGGCCTTGGTGTGGACGTACACGTGGTTGAAGTCTGCGGTGCGACCGAGATCACCCCGCACATCGGCGTTGCCGATGCGATCGTCGACCTGACGTCCAGCGGCACCACGCTGTCCATGAACCATCTCAAAGTCATCGACCACGTCCTTCGCACCTCGCAGAAGCTGATCGCCAGCAAGGCGAGCATGGCCGGCCACGGCAAGAAGATCGGCGAGATCACCACGGCCCTGCACAGCGTAATCGAGGCGAAGGGCAAGCGGTACCTGATGATGAACGTGCCCGAGTCCGCGCTGGACGAGGTCAGGAAGAAGCTTCCAGGCATGGCGGGCCCGACTGTGATGAAGGTCGAGGCGTCGTCGCCCATCTGCGCAGTACATGCGGTCGTTCATGAGAAAGAGATCTACAAAGTCATCAACGACCTGAAAGAAGTGGGCGCTAGGGACATCCTGATAGTGCCCATCGAGCGCATCGTGCGTTAGAGGTCTCAGAGGTTACCGAGGGCACCGAGCTTCAACACAGAGGTCACAGAGGCTCCAGAGGACGCACAGAGGACGCTTAAAAACATGGCTCGTGTCAGTCGTTTTGTTAAAAATATCCTCTGTGATACCTCTGTGCCCTCTGAGACCTCTGTGTTGAAGCTCGGTGACCTCTCGCCGACCTCCGAGACCTCGAAGAAGGGCAAAATATAAAGCCTGTCATCGTATAAGAATGAAAAACCGTTGAGGAGAATTGCTGAAAATGATCGACTGGAGAAAATGGAGACACGTGACCAAGCTGGACCCGGACAAGCCGATTACGCCGCACGACGTTGCACAGATCGTCGACTCGGGGACTGACGCCGTCATGGTATCCGGCACCCAGAACATCACGAAAGAGAACGTGGCCAACCTGGTCAACATGCTTGCCGAGTACCGCATCCCCAAGGTGCTGGAGCCCGCGGGCGCCCCGGGCATGCGGGATGACCTGGACTTCATCTTCGTACCGTCAGTGTTCAACACAAAGAACTCGAAGTGGCTCGTCGGCATGCAGAAGGACTTCATCCGGGACACGCAGTTCACCTGCTGGGACAAGGTCATCCCTGAGGCGTACATCATCCTCAACAAGTTCTCGGCCGTCGGCCTCGTGACCCGCGCCGACACAGGACTGGGCCCGAGAGACGCCGCGGCATACGCCGAACTGGCCGATCGATTCTTTAAGTTCCCCATCGTGTACATAGAGTACAGCGGTACCTTCGGCAATCCGGAGATCGTGAAAGCCTGCCGGGAGAAGATGCACAACTCCGTGCTCTACTACGGCGGCGGCATCGACTCGCGGGAGAAGGCGGAGACCATGGCGAAGTACGCCAACACGATCGTCGTCGGCAACGCCGTCTACCGGAAGGGCGGCATCGAGAAGCTGAAAGAGACGATCGTAAAATAACTGTCGTCTTGCCAGCAGCGATCAATCGCCCCTTTCTTTTCTAATCCTGACCTGCTTAGCCATCTTCCCGATTTCCTTCCACTTTTTCTTTTCGGCAGCCATAAGCTCGGGGTTTTTACGTCTCTCTGCCGCAAGCAACTCCTGCCGGAGCTTCCGGTAACTCTCGAACCTGACCTCTGCCAGCGTACCGTCGGCTATCGCCTTTTTGACCGCGCAGCCAGGCTCGCTCTCGTGGCGGCAGTCGGAGAACTTGCAACAGGCCGCGAGCTGCTCGATGTCCGTAAACGTGCTCCGGAGCCCTTCTCCTGCATCCCAGAGCTGCAGCTCTCTCATGCCGGGGTTATCGATGATCACGCCGCCGCATTCCAGCACGATCAGCTCCCGAACAGTCGTCGTGTGTCTCCCGCGGCTGTCGTCCTCCCGGATCTCCGCTACTTTCTGCCGCTCGACGCCTTCAAGGGCGTTTATGAGCGTGGACTTGCCGACGCCGGAAGAGCCCAGCAGCGTGACGGTTTTTCCTTCCATGAGATATGGGGATAGCTGTTCCAGTCCGGTTTTTGCGACAGCGCTGATCGCGAGGACCGGCGCTTCCGGCGCCATGGCCCGGACATCCCGCAGAAGGGCTTCGGCGTCCTCGCAAATGTCGGCTTTGGTCAGCACGATGACCGGGTCCGCACCGCTCTGCCGCACGACAGCCAGGTATCGCTCCAGCCGCCGCAGGTTCAGGTCCTTGTTGAGCGAGGTCATGATGAAGGCGGTATCAACGTTAGTGGCGATCACCTGCTCGCCCGTCGCACGTCCGGCATCTTTGCGGGAAAGCTTGCTTTTCCGGGGCAGGATCGCCTGTACCGTGTAGGTGCCTGCGTCGTCTTTCGCCAGCGCCACCCAGTCTCCTAC
>JAEZKS010000023.1 GCA_023436075.1 Methanobacteriota archaeon | reverse complement strand
TCCGCGACAGGCTACGCTGCAACTTCTTGACTCGCACCTCGCTTTTCCTAAGGTAGCGCGGGTTCTCGAACCTGTGGCCGTCCGTGTCCACAGCGTAGCTTTTCAAGCCAAGGTCAATGCCAACCGTTTTCCCGGTCGAGTCCAGCGGAACTGCTTGAGTTTCTACGTGAAAGCTGACATACAACTTTCCTGTGCTTCGCTTGATAATGACTCCCACAATCTCTCCTGGTGGGAGCGGCCTGTGCATACGGAATGGAATTTCGCCAATCTTGGCAAACCAAACAGTTTGCCTCTCCGCGTTGACCTTGTAGCCTTGAGAGTTGTACCGGAAGCTCTTATACCTGTCGGCGTTCTTGAACCTGAGTCTGCCCACTTTGTAACCCTTCTTTTTAAGCGCCGCTAACGCACGTATGTTAGCGAATAGCTGGCGTACTACGGTTTGCAACGCGTGACTGTACGGCACAGCGAGGAGGGGGTGCTCCTTCTTCAACGTGGGCAACTCGTTGATCAAATCCACCTCGGACAGCTTTACTCCCATCTTTTTAGCCTCATTTAGCCGTTCTAACGTGTGATTGTACACGTACCGGAAGGCGTCGATGCTCGCCGTTAACTTCTCCGCTGTTTCCCCATCAGGGTTGAGCAGGTATTTGTGGGATAGCATCCTACGTCTCCACCAACTATTTAAGGCCCATCACCGGATATACCTGATGTTAAAGTACGCCGAAAGTAATGTGAGATTCGATTCATCCCAGCCCTGAAGGGACGGGTTTTTCTCTCGTTCTCCGCTATTACTTTATAATATCGGGTATAATGTCAAAGAACAGGTGTTCCTGAGAGGGTGCTAGCATGGGCGATTCGGACATCAACGTACCAAAGCACAGCGAGAAATGGATGCAGTTGCCGCGCAACGTAATCGCGGGGCCTGGCGCCATCCGCAGCGTGGGCAGCCTGTGCAAGAGCATGCGTCTCAAGGGTAATGCGCTCATAGTCACGGGGAAGACTACGAAGAAGATCGCCGGTGACGCCGTGGCCGACAGCCTTCGGGCCAGTGGCTACGATGCATCATTCCTGATCGTCGAAGACGCCTCAATGGCCAACGTGGAGAAGGCAAAGGCTATGGCCATCGACATGAAGGCCGACTTTATGCTGGGCGTGGGCGGCGGCAAGGCTATCGACATCGCAAAGCTGGCCTCTACGCAGCAGGACATGTTCTTCGTCAGCGTGCCCACCGCGGCCTCTCACGACGGCATCGCTTCGTCACGCTCGTCGATCAAGCATAAGGGTGAGACCGTCTCCGTCCAGGCCGAGGCCCCGCTGTGCGTGATCGCCGACACCGAGATCATCGCCCGGTCACCCTACCGGCTGCTGGCCGCGGGCTGTGGCGACGTGATCTCCAACTATACGGCCGTGCTGGACTGGCGGCTGGCGTCACGCCTCAGGAACGTGTACATCTCCGAGTACGCCGCTGCTCTGTCACTGATGACCGCGCAGATCATCATGGACTCGGCGCACGAGATCCGGCCCGGACTGGAGGACTCGGTCCGGCAGGTGGTCAAAGCGCTGGTATCATCGTCCGTGGCCATGAGCATCGCCGGTTCCTCCGCTCCTGCCAGTGGCAGTGAGCATAAGTTCTCGCACATTTTAGATCGCATTGCACCTAAACCCGCGCTGCATGGCGAGCAATGCGGCGTGGGAACGATCATGATGATGTACCTGCACGGCGGTGACTGGCAGAGCATTCGTAATGCACTGGTAACGATTGGTGCGCCGGTAGACGCGAAAGGCCTGGGTATCGAGGACAAGTACATCATCCAGGCGCTGACGGAAGCCCATACGATTCGCCCGGAAAGGTATACTATTTTAGGGGACACTGGCATATCGTATGATGCTGCGCTGAATGTGGCACGGGCGACTGGCGTTATTAAATAAGCGTTGACATGGGAGCCGTAACGCACGAAGCTCTCGACCTTTTTCGCGTGCGCGCGTGGCCGGGGCCTGGTCGTTTGTCATTGTTCAAGCTATGCGTAGTACGTGCGCCGCTCATCATGTCAAGAGGACGAAGCACGTCAAGAACGTTTACAGCCCGCCAAGACCGCCAAGGAGCCAAGCACGCCAAGACTTTTTAACAAAAGGCATATGCGGGAACATTTTTATTTAATTGCCCTTGGCGTTCTTGGCCCCTTGGCGCGCTTGGCGCGCTGTAAAAGTTCTTGGCGTGTTTGAATTCACTTGGCGTGCTTGGCTGGAGCCCTTGTGCAGGTGCCTGTTCAGGTCTTGCGTATATGTGCAGTTTTTGAAGAAAGAGAAAAGAACTAACTAATACGTCGTCAGTCTGCTGATCACGTCCACCCGGGTGATCATGCCCTTCGGCTTGCCATCTTCCGTTACCAGCAGTCTTCCGACATTGCTTCTGTTCATCAGCGCCACGGCCTCGTACATGGGCCGGGAGCTTTCGATCGAGATCACGTTGCGCGTCATGTGGTCTGAGACCTTGCCGTGGCTGTTGTTCGTCAGGGCTCTGCCGATGTCCGTGTAGGTGAGCATGCCGACGACCTTTCCGTCCTCCTCGACGGGGGCGCCGTGGATGTCGTTCCTGGACAGCGTGCTCAGCGCGTTCTCGACTGTGGCAGACGACGGTATGGTGATGAGCCGGTGGTTGATGTAGTCCCGTACGGGCTTCTTGGGGATCGAGATCATCTCAGTGATGCTGAGCAGCAGGATGCCGCTGATGTCATCCCGGCCGACTACTTCGCCCCGGACGATGAGCTTGTTCACCGGCGTCGGGCCCACCTGGATGGTGTCGCCCACGTTGAAGTTGCGAATGTCGCCCAGGATCTTGATGCTGGCCCGGCACATGTCCGGGTGACGGACCGTGTTCAGGTCGATCTCGGCGACGTTCGTGTTCGGGACGCGGTCGCCATTTCTGAAGATCGGGACCTCTGCCTCGTGATCCATATGCGTAAGGTTCAGCGCCTGATAGGCTTCGCTCGTAGCCTTGTAGCCTCCCTTGGGGCCCGGGACGCCTTCGACCAGCCCCAGCGCCTTCAGCGACTGCATCTGGTTCCTCACGGTGCCCGGGTTCCGGTCGATCCGCTCCGAGATCTCCTCGCCTTTGATCGCCCGGCCCTTCTCGCGGAAAATGCTGATGAGCGCCGATAAGATTTCTCTCTGGATAACAGTCAGTTCTACCATTCTACCTTTTCACTCTCGCTCTGGTTGACGTAGATGCAATAAGAATTTCCGATTTATAACTTCATATATTATAATGTTTTTTCATTATATACTTTACTGGCTTAGAGACTAAAACTTCGGGAAGGGTCAGGCCCTTCCTGCTATCGGTGACTATCGTGTCGTTGTCGCTCGCCTGTTCGTCATGCGAGCCTACAAGACAAAGTCGTCGATGATCTGTTTCTCGCACTCTACACGGGCCTCGATGCGGACGTAATTCTCGATGCCAGAGCCGGTCAGCTTGGGCCGTAGAAGCTCATCGACCTGAAAGACGCCAGCGGAGCCTGACATAGTGATCCTGATCAGCACAGGCCTGACGCTGCCTTTATCGACCTCAACGGACTCGATCGCCTTGGCTGATACGGCGTGTATCCGGCTGCGCTGGCTGGCATCGTCCCAGAGCCTTGTCCTGCCGTGAGCCATGTCCAGCGCGTCGCTTACCCGCAGGACTCCGGCCTCGACGGTCAGCGGCTTCACCGGCGGGTGGTGGGATGCTATGCAGTGCAGGACCTCGGAGGTGATGATGGTCGCCTTTTCCTGCGAGTAGACGCCGGCGAGAACTTTGCCAAGCAGCGGCGTCGCGAGGCAGATGCTGTGCTCCGCATGGCTGTCCCGGTGGATCGCATGCCCGATATCGTGCAGACAGGCAGCCAGGAACAGGATGACTTCCGCCTCGTCATAGGACAGGCCATAGTCCCTCATGCAGGAGGGCTTCACTCCGGCCTCGCCTAGCAGTCGCAGCATCTTCAGCGCGTTGTTGGCAACGATCTCCATGTGTCGCTGCCCGTGGTCCGAGTATCCCAGCCGCGTGATCGCTATAACGTTCGAGCAGCGCCAGAGAGCGTGTAGCTCTGCATTCTTCTCGATGCGGGCCTTGATCAGCCCCAGCATCTGGTTATCGCCGGTCGGCATCTCGAAGGGCGGCTCGCCCGTCTCCGGCGGCTCTGCATAAGAATATTCTTCTACGAAGTCCCAGTTGTTCGGCTTCGCATTCTCCATTATCTCGCTCGTCATATATGGATAGCGAGATTGCGTCGCGTAAATACGTAATCAGTGTAAACAATATATAGATATATAGAAAAATGACAGGCGCTCAATACATAGGCATACCTGCGTCAAATCTGTCACCGGCAGTCGGAAAGCTGCATTTGTTACGGTAATTTTTATCAATTCCGCTATATAGGATAGAATTATATCTTTAACCATTGCTACTAAAGCTCTCAGAGGTTTTACCATGCGACAGTTCGAATACCGTATCGAGAAAATCGAGTTCAAGGACAAGAAGAAGCCCCGGCACGACCAGATCCTGGCCGCGCTGAACGAACTGGGCAAGGACGGCTGGGAAGTCTGCAGCCTGAGCGTCGACCCGCGTGTCACAGCGAATGAAACTAACGTCAGCGTATTGCTGAAGAAGAAAGTATAGGGCGATCCTGCAGGGCATCGCCCGTTCTGTTTTTACAGTGCTGCCATTAGCAGGTTCGTGTTGTTCAGCACGACGAAGAGGTACATGCTGCCGACGATCACATAGGGCATGTAGGCTATCCGGCCGTTGTTGCGCAGGATATAGGCTGCGATGACCACCAGGCCCAGAAGGGCCAGCTTGCTCAGCAGGAAAGTGAACGGATCGCTAACGATTCCCGTCATCAATGGGTTGCCTTCGCTTAATGTAACGCCACCGTCCGACGCCTGTGCCGAAGCGAGCGACAGCGCGGCCATCGTGGTGAAAAAGTCGCCGAACAGAAGCACGGCGCATATGGCGACGCCCGCGAGGTGCCAGGTGGATACAGCATCCCGGCCCATGCCCGATATAACTCTCTTATACCGGAAATCAGACTTATTCAGGCGTCGATTGTCGAGCATTTTACCAGTTTCCTACCCTTTTTTCATAAATAGATTCTATAGCAGTATATATTTTATATAACGGTTGGTTATATATAACTTTTGTGCATTAACTGCATTTTTACTTCTGAAAATGAATTAATTCGGATTATTAATCGGTTTTAAATGATTTTATTAGCAAATTTGAATTATCACATGATATGGATAAAATGGGCTGCGCAGAATAAACGATCTGCATTGAACAAACTGAGTCTGTGGAACACTAAGGTATGCTAAGTTCACACAAAGGCTCACGAAGTTTCTTTTAGAAGAGACATGAGATTATAACTGTAAACCAAGTATGCTTTTCCCGCCATGTTAATTAAACGAAGCTATAATCGGAACTTGCCGTTATAGCCCGGCATCCAGACTTCGTATTGTTCCGAGTATACGTCGTAAACAGTTTTTTGGCTGTCGGCGCAAATCCTCTGGATGGCTGTCATGACTACCCCAAACAGTAAAAATGCCAGCAGGATGTACAGGCTGAACTGTAGAGCATCCATCGAAAAGATTGTAATGCTGCTGCCGCCCAGAGCGATCGCAAGGTTGGATGCCGTGACGAAGACGCCGACCACGATCATGCCGATCGATAGACAAACGTAAATAAACTTGAGCTCCTGCCAGATATGCTGGACGATGAAAGCCGAGATAGCGAACCCGATGGTCACGATGAACTTCAATGCTACAAAGATCAGCGCGCCATTGTTTGAATATGCGAGCCGGTAGAGCAAGTTAGACTCATTTTCAGGCGAGCCGGTATAGCTAATGGCAGCGATAGTCGAAAAGGTGTCCATCACGCCCAGCGTGAAGATGACCAGCAATAGCAGCAAGAGACACAGGTCAGACCTCAACTTAATCTCTCCTGTATTGCATTGGTATCCTCTCAAGGGTTTATTATGACGTCAATGAATTTTTCTGCTGGGTCTGGAGACACCGGACTCGTGGCTTTTAGAGTTACCCTGAACGTGCCGGTTCTATTAAATTCGAATACCGGGTGTTCCTCATTTATTCTATAGTCTACTAATGTACCTAAAGAAAGCATTACCACTTCCCAGGTTATACCCGAGGCAAAAGTCGAAGTATCATTAAATGACACGCAAACCGGATTGCCGCTCCCCAGCGAGATCGGAGCGGTATAATTCGTTGTAAAATTGGCGGTCGGAGGCGTTAACTCCCCGGTGATAAAGCTAATCTTTTTAGTACTATTTGTCCCCGCGTCGTTGGTCACTATCAGAGTGATATCGAATGGCTGGGCAGAAGTAAACACGTGAACAGGATTTTGCACGGTGGCGTTCTCAGTTCCGTCACCGAAGTTCCACTGCCATGAAGTCGGGTGATTCGTCGAATTATCATAGAACTGTACGGCCAGTGGCAAGTAGCCGCTAGTATGATTGGCCGTGAAATCGGCCAGGGGTACATCAGGCTCTGCTTCAGTTATGACTATCGTTTTGGTTAGGCTTCCGGCGTCGCAATCTGCTACTACAGTTATCGTCCCGTTGCCCGATTTGACCGTGAACTCGAACGTTCCGTTATTATCCGTTTTGCCATAATATTTATCCAGCTCGAGGTTGCCCTGCTTCGGCTCCAGATTAATGTAAACATCGCTTATCGTCGCATTGCTCATCCTGGTCGTAATCAGGGTGACATTCTTGCCATTCTGGACAGGGATTATGTGGGCCAGTGGATCAAATGTTTCTCCCTTCGGTATGACAATATCTTCCGACGTGTCGATGAGGTCGTTAGTATCAGTGACTGTCAGGTTTATCCTGAAGCCGCCTGCAGATCTCGGGTTCAGAGATACAACGGAGCCGTTCTGGGTGGTGATATTGCCGGTAGATTCATCGTAGATATTCCACTGCCAGTGAACTATCTGACTTTCAGACGTACTCCCCGAGCCGTCCAGGTACAGGTTGTCTCGCTTGATGCTGCCTGCGTCCTGCGAGAGAACCTTCACCTGCGCGACAGCGTTCGGATTGTTGAAGGTTTTGTTAAACGTGTTGATATAAGAGGTCATTATCTTGATCGTGATGCTCTTATCCGTATAAACGTGGACGCCTTCGATGAAATCCCATGGCACGTTTTCATCCAGTATTTTCGTTAAATTTAAATTGAAGACAGCGGTCGACCTGCCGGGAATGTCGTACCTGTTCGACAGATTATAGTTATATAGCCAGTTATCCTGCCAGTCCTTCTTGATGCCATCGACGCTGACTAAAGAATAATTGAAGCACGGCTTATCGTTCACGTAGATGGTCATCAGTCGAGACGGATCTATGTTGAGGTTCTGAACAGTGATGAATAGCGAATTAATCAACGAATTATCTGCACTGTTTAGCTCTGGATCGATGCCGGTGATGACCAGCTTTTCATTCTCGACCGCCGCCTGATGCGCCTGAATGTCTGCCTGCTGTTTTTGAGCTTGAGAAATGATGACTGCCAGACTGGCCGCTGCAACGACTGTTATTAATATGAGTAGCATAGCGCCAATGATCACTGAGACACCGTGATCGTCACCAAGCATTTTGCCGGGAATCGAATCCATCGTAATCATTCTATGTTCAGGTACTTTTTGCAGTTATTCTCCATAGACTACCTGAATCTAAATAGACAATATACATAAACGAATATCGGAGTTAACCAATCACATGTCGCTCAACCGCGTTGCTCTATCGGAGATGCCCTCGAAAAGCGTGATCCTCGTCGAGGAGAGCTCCGGCGATATCAAGCGGATATTTGCCCAGATGATCGTAGCTGAGGCTCTGGCTGCAGGAAAGCATGTGACGTACGTATCTCCAAGGGCGAAAGGCGACATCACTGGCGAAATAGAAGCTTATGGCAAAGGAATCGAGCGCCTGGAAGTGATCGACAGGATCAGGGATGCCCACAAGCTTGGCGATCTGTGTAACGGAGAGGTCTGTATTATCGAAAGCCTTCCGCTATTTTTCATCGACATCGTGGATCGGGAGGTCGTTCATGTGATGAATGCTGTCGTGCACGCTTCTCGGGCCAGTGAAAGACTGATTTTGATCACGTCCGACAGCGGCATACTGCCGGAAAAACAGGAAAAGATAATCCGTGCGATGGCTGACGGCGTGATCGAGCTTACGATAGGATTTAACGAGCAACAGATCAACCGGTACATCCACGTACATAAGCTAAGGGATAAGCCTCCGGCGGATAAGCTGGTGCCGTTCTCGATTGAGGACTCCGGGCGGAGCATTTACGTAGATACCAGGGAACGTTACGCCTGATCCGTCAATGCGGCATACCAACGCAGTCCCTGCAAATGGTACTTTATCCCTCGCCAGACTCGCTATTGCTGCAGTGTTTATTCATCTTGCTCTGCAGTCGCAATCGCCGTTGCGCTTGCGTCACCAGATTTTGCTACTATCTGATATGTGCCTGGCGTATCGCCGAGCGCTACTCTTATTGATACGTTTCCAGTCTCATCCGTTGATCTCAAATTATCGAGCACTTCTCCCGATGGCGAAATACTGACGTCTAAAACCGCGTTTTCCACTGGCTTTCCGGAGGAACCCAGCACCTGGAACATTATCTGATTTTCCAGGGGCATACTGACATAGCCTTTCTGGCCGTCGCCCGACACAACTTTGATCGTGATAGTGTCACCGGTTGCTGCCGGTATGATAATTAATACACACGCAAGATACGACACAACGGTCAGGATAACGCTGTGCTTCAAACCGTCTTTGGCTGACCCTTCAGTGATTTTCCCGATGATAATGCCGCCGATCAGTGCATTGATGATTAACAGATGGAAAAACCCTTGCTTAAAATTCAAGTCTCCTATACCTGAGCCGCCGAATAGTGCTTTCATGCCTGAGTCGGTCAGGAAGGGGAAAAGCTGCGTGGACAGGATATAGACCATTACAATGAGGATGAGCTGGGCAAAATAGAAAATCATCACGTATTGTTGCAGGTTGCCTTGCATTTCACGCTCGATCATGATCATCGAGCGCATGTCCTCAGATGCCTTCAGGATGAGGTTGGAGACTGCGCCGCCCGTGTACGAAGCCTGCACTACGAGATCGATGTACTTGGATATCAGCTCGCTCTTGAGCGACGCTGACGTCTTTTTCATGCTTTCTTCGAAGGAATTGCCCAGCATCAGGGAGGACGCAGCTAGAGTGACGTGCTTTTTTATGCTGCCCAGGTCAGTCTTGGATAGTTCTACTACTGATTTGATCGGGTCAATGCCCGCTCTCATCAGTTCCGAAAGCTTGAACAGGAACTGGGAAAAATCCTCTTCGTTCTTCTTTTTCTCCCGTCGCTGGAAGAACCGGTCGATCGAATAGGGAGTCATGGCGACGATGGCAGCATAGATTAAATAATGGTCCAAGTCGACCTTACTAGCGGCAGGCAGAGGTATCTCTTCGCTTATCTCTGCCGAAGTGTTTATTGCACTACTACCCTCGCCTCCCTCTTCATTCATCTGTTTTATGAGGTCTTCGTAGGCTTTCTCACGGTCGCTTTTCTCTGCGGATTTGCTATTTTTATCTTCGAAGAGCGTGTGGCCTGTCATGACGGCGAACATTAGAAGCATCAAGGCTACAACGACTGGTATGCCGACGGTGAAGTACTCTCGCCTGATGTTGTACTTCAGCTTGATGGTCTCGATTTTCAGCTTTAACGCATCGCGCCACCTGTCTGTTAAACTTCCTCTCGTCATGGTGCCCTCGAGAACTTCTGCTCAAGCAACAGGTAAAAAACGACATTAATGACCGGTATGATGCCATAGATCAGGAGCATGAACATTTGAGACGGCGTGAACGGCCCCAGCTCGATGTTCAGAGCGCCAGCCATGGCGATTCCAAGTACAGCGAGGATTACTATCATCAGGATGCCGCCCAGATATCCTTCGCCGAACACGGCGAGCGAGTCCACAAATTCCCTCTGAGTCTGCCGCTTGATCTCTAACAGGTCTTTCGACTTGGACTCCAGATACTCCTTCATGCCGCTGCCCGAGTACATGATGTTGGCAAGATCGATCACAATGCCGCGGAAAATTTCCGACGGGGTATTGTTGGCCAGGTCATTCATGGCACTGACCTCGTCCTGTCCGAGGACATCCACTTTATACATGACCTTTCTGAACTCCTTCGAGATTTCGCCGTAGTTCTCCATGGACATCCGGCGCAGGATTTCGAGCGGAGTAGAGCCGGCGCTGGACAGGATAGACATGTACCCAAGCGCAAACGGCAACTCTTTCTCGATGCCGGTCTTCTTGTTGGAGGTCGTATTGTATACGACGAAAGGAAAGCCTGCAAAGACGACTCCGACGGTCAGCAGCACAAGCAGCGGCACGAACGGCGAGATACCGAAGAACAGGAATGAGAAGACGAACATCGGTATGCCGGCGAGCAGCGAAGATACGGCAGCCATTGACAGGAACATCCCGGCGGTCATCTCCATGTCCGCCTGGTAAAGCAAATTGGTTATGCTGGGTACCTGTACTTCATCGAGATATCTGCCCAACAGGCGATAGCATGCCCCCATGTATAGCTGCGTGACGTCCATGTCGCTCACCTATTTTTTCGGCTGATCACTGGTGAGCTTGTTCAGCTCATACTCGCGGATACGTTCTACGACCTCGTAATAGTCCTTTATACCATGGCTCCGCAGGCCCTGCAGGAATCTGGACCTATTCTCCATTTCCATAAGCAGAGCTTCTTGCTTGATGCCGAGCTGTCCTTCGATCTTTTCGAATATATGGCTCTTGCCACTGAAGACGAACTTATCATTGAATGCATCCCACTTGAAAACAGGATTCGTGACCAGGTTGCCGTCGGTATCAAGCTCGAGAATTTCGACGATTTGCAAGACACGCCTGACGTTGCGGTCGCCTCGCCTGACGAGCGCGCTAAAGCAGACGGCATCCATCGACGCGAACAGTGTACGAGGCACATTCATCGGGTTAGACTCGACACGTGAGAGCAATTCACGCATGGTGCCTGCATGGATGGTGCCCATAGCAGCGTGGCCGACGGCGATCGCCTGGAAGAGCGTGAAGGCTTCTGCGCCTCTGACTTCACCTACAAGGATGTATTCAGGGCGTTGACGCAGCGCGGCCACCAGCAGGTCGTACAGACCTATATCTCCCGGCGATTTGCCCGGTGCACTGAGGCCGGATACCCCACTTGCGCTGCCACCGCCGCCACCATCGGCGCCGAAACCGCTGCGTGTGACCGACTGAATCCAGTTCGGGTGCGCGAGGTTAAGCTCAGGCGTGTCTTCGAGGGAGACGATCTTCAGTTCAGGCTTGATAAATGAGCACAGCACGTTCATCAGTGTCGTCTTACCAGAAGCTGTGCCTCCGGATACAAGGACAGATCGCTTGTAGTCAAGCAGCGTCCACAGGAACGCCAGAGC
>JAEZKS010000005.1 GCA_023436075.1 Methanobacteriota archaeon | reverse complement strand
GTTTTACGCCAACTTCGGGTGGGTAGTCCTCGACTGCAACCGGATCACGCTGGGCGACGACGTTCTGTATGGACCTTATGTGCAGGTATACGCTGCCTCTCATCCGGTAGACCCGGCAATCCGCCTGACCCGGCGGGAGCTTTCGGCGCCTGTGACAATCGGCGATAATGTATGGATAGGCGGCGGTGCCATCATCCTGCCAGGCGTGACGATCGGGTCCGGCACGACCATCGGCGCCGGTAGTATCGTTACCGGCGACATTCCGGAAAACGCTGTAGCTGCAGGTAATCCCTGCAGGGTTAAAAAAATGTTATAAGTGTCCGGGGCAGACACGCTCACGTACTCGTGCGAATGAATGGCAGTCAGCCGTAGATCATTGGTTAGATCTTCGCTATGTGCATCTCGTAGTCAACCAGGAGATTCTGGAGCTCCTGAATACGGCCGTCGATCTCTCCATTAGCCTCTTCGATCGCTGTGGTCGTGTGCATGTTGATCACGCTGAGCATCGAGCAGACCGGGATCAGGCTCAGCCTCAACAGCATGTAATATTCGGCTTCCTCCTCCTTGCTCCCGCCGTCCGCGCTCTTTATCGAGGCCAGCTTCTGATCGATGTCCCGCTTGATGTCTACGATCGCATCGTCGACGAGCACGATCTCCCGGAGGTTTTTATTATAGATGGCCTTGGCTGACAGGTTCGACAGCTTGATCAAGTTCTCGATGGCTTCGTGCTTGTCCATCTTTTCGATGGCCCTGACGACGGCACTTTTCGTAGCCAGGACATGCTCCCTGAAACTCAGGTAGTCTGATCTCGTCTCTTGCTCTGTTTTCTGTATGCCATCCGCCTGTGCCACGCCGCTTTTTAGCGTTTTTTTACCTTCTTTTCCGAATAATTGGATCATTTGGCGCACCAACCGGCTTTCAAGCCATTTATTAGGTTATGCTTACTATGTTGCTATATTCTTTATGGTCGATAAGATTATGGACACAACGGGCACTATGGGCAAGATGTAAATCGTGGGACCATGTTAAGGCTGCTCTGAAACGGCTCCATTGTGTCCATGGTGCCCGTTGTGTCCACCGTGTCCTCGCAAAACCTTATATATATGATAATGTATAAGGTATCCCGTCATTTGTTCATTCTATCGGTGTTTCAGATAGAACAGTCAGTGCCGTGCCGGCGTTCGATCGGCACTACCGCACGCGGTATCTGTAAGACGCACTACGAATAGAGCGAACGAAGGTGATCTGAATGACCGAAAAGGTAGACAAGACTGAAAAGAAGCAGAAGAAGCCAGAAGCAGCGGATGCACCAGCACCCGCGGCAGCGGCTCCCGAGGCCCCCAAGAAGGGTGGCAAGAAGCAGTCCAAGCCCGCCGCAGAGGGGCAGGCCCCGGCGGCTGAGGAAGGCCAGAAGAAAGGCGGCAAGGGCAAGAAGCCCGCTGCGGAAGAGAAACCCAAGGACAACATCAAGTACATCGTCCGCATCGCCAACACTGACCTGGACGGCACCCAGACGGTCGAGTTTGCACTCACCGGCATCACGGGCATCGGAGTACGCATTTCTAAGATCTTATCACGCAAAGCCGATGTCGACCCCCACGCGACGATGGGTTACTTACCCCCGGAGCAGGTGGACCGGCTCAGGAACGTCATCGAGAACTTCGAGGCCAACGTGCCCGTCTGGATGCTTAACAGGCGCAAGGACGTGTACACGGGCGAGAACAGGCACCTCATCGGCGTAGACCTGACCCTCGGCGTGAACGAGGATGTCAACCTCATGAAGAAGATGCGCAGCTACAAGGGCATCCGTCATGAGCGCGGCCAGAAAGTACGCGGCCAGCGGACGAAGTCGACCGGCAGGACCGGAGCGACCGTCGGTGTCGTGAGGAAGAAGGAACCAGCGGCAGCCGCAGCAGCCGCAAAGAAGGAGTGAGGTGAGCTGAATGGGATACCCAGGTAAGGCCAAGAAGCTCTATGACACGCCAAACCACCCGTGGCAGAAGGCCAGGATCGACGAGGAGACCGGCATAGTCAAGAAGTACGGCCTCCGGAACAAGAAAGGCGTATGGAAGTTCGCCTCCGAGCTGAGGAAGTACCGTGGCAACGCGCGGACTCTCTTGGGCGTCATGGCCGCCGGCAACCTGCCGGAGGACTCCCACTACATCCGGGACGCCAACGCCATCGTCAACAAGCTGCAGGGCCTCGGCGTCCTGAAGGAAGATGCCAAGCTCGAAGACATCCTCGCGCTGAAGATCGACGACCTGCTCGAGAGACGGTTGCAGACCATCGTGTTCCGCAAGGGCTATGCGACCTCCATGAAGCAGGCCCGGCAGTTCATCGTGCACGGCCACATCTCTCTCAACGGCCGGAAGATCACTATCCCGAGCTACATGGTGCTCAAGGCTGAGGAAGAGTCTATCGGATACTACGTCGGCTCCCCGATCACCAAGGAGAAGCTGGCGGCAAAGCCCGCTCCGGTAGCGGCAGCGCCTGCGGCCAGGTCTAAGCCGGCAGCGGCGGCAGCACCGGCAGAGGCGCCGGCGGCAGCGGCACCCAAGGAGGAATAATCACATGGCAGACCAGATGAAATGGGCGATTTGCCACATCTTCTCGTCGTTCAACAACACCATCATCACCGTCACCGACCTGACCGGCGCAGAGACGCTGGCCAAGACCTCGGGCGGCATGGTGGTCAAGCAGGACCGGAATGAAAGCTCGCCTTATGCGGCCATGCAGATGGCGGCGAATGTCGCCGAGCAGATCAAGGCCAAGGGCATCCAGGGCGTGCACATCCGCGTCCGGGCGCCAGGCGGCAACCTGCAGAGGAGCCCCGGTCCCGGCGCACAGGCGGCCATTCGGTCGCTGGCCCGTGCCGGCCTCCGGATCGGACGTATCGAGGACGTTACCCCAATTCCGCACGACGGCACCAGAGCCCCGGGCGGCAAGCGTGGCAGGCGCGTGTAAAATATGAAGCTGGAGATGCTCGAGCTCAAGGACCGGAAGGCCAGGTTTGTGCTGTCCGGAGTCACCCCGGCGTTCGCAAACAGCCTGCGTCGGGCTATGATCTCCGACGTGCCCAAGATGGCCATCGACTATGTCGACATCTACGACAACACCTCGGTGCTGTTCGACGAGATGCTGTCGCTGCGCCTCGGGCTCGTCCCGCTGAAGACGAACGCGGACATGTACCGCTTCCCGCAGGACTGCGAGTGCAAGGGCGCCGGCTGCGCCCTTTGCCAGGTCTCGCTGACCCTGTCGGCAGAAGGGCCGTGCGTCGTGCACTCCCGGGACATGAAGTCCTCGGACCCCGAAACGGTGCCATCTGACCTGAACATCCCGATCGTGGAGCTGAAAGCCGGCCAGAAGGTCGTCCTGAGCGCCGTGGCCCGCCTCGGCACCGCGCGGGAGCACGCGAAGTTCCAGCCCGTGTCCGCATCGGGCTACAAGAACCTGCCCGTGATCTCGATCTCTGACAGATGCGACCTCTGCAAGGCCTGCGTCGACGCATGCCCGCGAGGCGTGTTCAAAGTCGAGAAAGGCAAACTCGTCGTCGCCGACATATACAAGTGTTCGCTCTGCAAGCTATGCATCGATGCCTGTGACGCCGGCGCCATCGAAGTGGGCACTGAAGACTCGACCTTCGTCTTCACCGTGGAGACGGATGGCTCGTACAACGCTCACGACGTCATTCTCAATGCGGCGAAGTCCATCAAGGGTAAGGCGGACCAGCTCAGCGGCATCATGGATGCCTTCTAAGAGCATCGGACACGAGGGCACGGAAGCCACAAAGGTTCCCTGTGCCCGAAATTTCTTTTTCAGGCTTTCCATTGAAGCAAATAGGTTTATTAACCTTGAATGTCATTATTTATCGGCCCGCCGAATCCTTTTACGGCAGGATGCTATCGCATTCCATACGCGGGGGTAACCAAGCCAGGCCAAAGGTGCAGGACTTAAGATCCTGTCGCGCAGGCGTTCAAGGGTTCGAATCCCTTCCCCCGCACCTTGATTATGCAAGCGTAGGAGCCTTGTTTTGTTTTTAAGATTACCAATTTTCGTGCTGAAGTTGACTATAACACAGATTGTTTTAGCCTGGTTCGTCATGCGTCAGTATCGTTTATGCACTGATCGCTGTGTCCCATCCAAACCGTTGGACGACATACGCCAAATATAAAATTGATAAGCTATTTATTGGCCTGCAAGCCAGGGCCTGCTATACAGTAAGTAACTATTTAAGCCGTTGCATATATAATGTTTTATTTGATCTCTCATGGACAGGAATGACGTGTTGTTGGTAGCGGTCCTGATCTTAGGGTCCATAGCCATCCTGAGCGGCAGTATCCTGGCTGCCGGTGGCGGATTTAAATTCGGCAATACCGTTACCGCAGATGCACATAATGGGTCGACGTCAGGCGACATCAATTATGAAGCAAATAGCACGACGATCGGCGCTATCGGCTCCGGGCCGGGACAAACGGGGACCTATAACAATACGGCAGTCTTCTACAACGTCACATCATCCTCATCCGGTTCGGCGCTGGAGCAAAGCGTGGTGAATGCAACGATGACGTCCGGGTCTGCGGACATTCTAGCACCGACTTCGATGCCGACGCCGACGCCAGCTCCGCAGGGCACTGTGGATGTGTATCTGTCCGGTTTTTATGATCCGAATTGGCCGCCCTATGTCGAGTTTTCGGGCCCATCGAATAATTTGTACCATGGGCGTATGCGTATACCTAATCAAATATCGGTGACCGGGTTGTATGGCTTGTACACAGTATCGGTGTCCGGTAGTGCCGGGAACATGACGTACACGGGTATCGGTAGTGTCAATCTGGACTCGCCGCACGCTGAAATTCGTCTAAACGTCACCAAAGTGTGAATTATATACCGGTTGAAGAAGGTGGATCGAAGCATCGGCATTCCGGGGATGCTATTCGTGACACTTTCCACCCTGTTGATCCTGATAGCAGTTGTGTTGCTCCCATAATTCCTGCTATTGCCGGATAACTCCGTGTCATTCGCAGCTATTCGATATCATCGAGGTATATCAGGCGCACGTTCTCGTAAAACGCCATTATGCCGCCGTTGCCTGTCAGTGGGAAATCCGCCTGTATCGTCAGGTTCCCGATTTCCCTGATCTGCGTGACCACCCACGATGTGCCCTTTGGAATCAGGAACTCTTTAGCCTCGTCGTTGACGTACAGTGCATGATCGCCGTGCTCGAGGCTCATGACCAGGACGTTCTGGTAACCGTCTGTGGTACGGGCGCCGAACTCGCCGAGGCAGACGGTCGGGTCATATGAGGTGGACGAATAGGCGTTGTCGTCGTACGTGGAGTTGTTGATCACGGTGAATATATAGCTCCCTGATATTCCCC
>JAEZKS010000288.1 GCA_023436075.1 Methanobacteriota archaeon | reverse complement strand
ATTTCAGGCTGATGCCAGGCATGCTCATGGCCAGGTCGACAACCTCAGCGTAGCCGGTCTTGTCGATCTGGTCAATGGTGTCGCGGATATCCGAGTGGATGATGTGGCCGACGATCATGACCGTGCGGTGCTCGAGCAGCTTCGCCTCGTTCACCCTGGGGATCCTGATGTCCCGGGACTCAAGGGCGAACTTGAGAGAGGTAAGGCTTGCGTCGTCGATATCGAAGGTCACCTGGATGGGGATAGTGCCCCGCATGGTCTTCTTGGCGTGGTGGTGTACCACGCTGACCAGGTTGCCGCCGGCGTCCGAAATGGGCACCAGCGCGTTGACCAGCTGTCCGGGGATGTCCTTCAGCTCCAGATCCATCGTTATTCGCATTAAATCGCCCTCGAAAACGTTATACCTTTAAGTAATACCCCTTGATATAAAAGTATTGGTGATGCCTACGCAAGTTTCAGACGCAATCGCAGTAAGGCGGTCGATTCGCGGCTATAAAGCCATCGACGTGACAGACGAGCAAATCAAGAAAATATTGTACGCAGGCCAGATGGCGCCCTCTGCCGGCAACCTGCAAGGCAGGGAGTTCATCGTGGTCAGGGATGCGGAAACCAGGCACCTGATATGCCAGGCAGCGCTCGGCCAGCAGTTCATCGAGGAGGCCCCGATATGCATCGTCATCTGCACCAACCTGCCCAGGACAAAGCAGAGGTACGGTAAACGTGCCGAGCTCTATGTCATCCAGGACACATCGGCATCGGTCATGAGCATGATGCTTCAGGCCGTGGATCTGGGACTGGGCACCTGTTGGGTCGGCGCTTTTGACGAAGGCGCTGTCGCGCAGATACTTGGCGTACCAGAAGGCATCAGACCCGTTGCCATCCTGCCCATCGGCGTACCGGAGGATACACAGAAAGCACCACCACGACTGAACGAACAAATAGAACATTACGAGCACTGGTAAAGCCGTCGGCAGGACAAACTAAACACGAGAGCCCAACGGCCTTAACACTATGGCCCGGCGGTCCGGTCGCGCGCGTGCGGACGTCCAGGTCAGGCTTTCGACGCGAGCAGCATTTCCAGGTATGACTCGCGGATCAGTTCGCCGTCGATGCCTATCTCGCGCATGAGCAGGATAAGCTCGTCTCGCTTGCTTTCGATCTCCGCAGCGCCATCAGCCTGCAGCTCCAGTTCGACGAAGTCGCCAAGGCCTTTGACACGATCCAGGCAGATCTCAGCTCCCTTGTAGTGGTATATCCGACGCTCCTTGGAAACATCCAGCGTCTTGCGGAAGCCCAGCGATAGCAGGATGTCCTGCATTTTCACAAAGTCGCTTGCCTCCACCTCGACTTCCTTGCGGGTCTTGCTCATTGCGTCGAGCTTTTTGCCCTTGTAGGTCAGGAAGGTCCGGTCGCCCTGCTTCCTCAGCCTGACAGCCTCGTCGGTGACCGCAAAGTCCCGGTCAGGTGCATTATAATATACATCGGCCTGCTGGACTGCCTTCTCGAATGTGGCACCGCGGCGTCTGAGTTCAGCTTCGACTGGCTCTGCACGGGCACGTGCCTTTATCTCGACCTCGATCATCGCTACCAAATAGCTCACAGCAGACTTATAATATTCTCTATCTATGCTCCTGTCGTTTTAACACGAAAGCACTAAAACGTTTTTAATTTCCACTAAAGTCACTAGGCACTAAGGTATCTAAGTTTAAAACACAAATAAGGGCACGAAAAACACTAAAGCACTAAAACCGGGCATTGGTGAAGTATTATATGGGCAAGCCTTCGAGTGATTATTAAAAAATCAAAGCGTCGCTACCACGTCTTGGTGCTTTCGTGCTCCTTGTGACTTTATTCGTGTTTTAAACTTAGTGGCGTTCGTGCCCTTAGAGCTTTACGTTCGTGCATTTCGTGAGCTTCGAGGTTTAACCGTGCCATTCGTGCTTTTAGTGACTTTCGTGAAAATAAAAAACGTTTCGTGCTTTCGTGTTAAAATGACAGGCTGGGATCTATACACTGCGCATAGCATATTTCTGTGTTGACATCGTACATATTATTATGGCCGACAGGAAGGGCGTGATCGTGGACATCGACAATACGGTCATGTCCTGCGACGAGCGCCGGGCGGCGCTCTGCTCGGGAATACTGGGCAGGGAAGTCGCTGTGGAAGAGGTCTGGCGGGACCTGTACTGTTCCCGGCTGCTCTCGGGAGAGCTGCAGGAGCGGTATTTCACCGACTTCCTCTCCACGAAGCTCATGTTCCTGGACAGGCCATACCCGGAGGCAGCCGGGACGCTGGACCTGCTCCGATGCAGGGGAGTCCGGATCATATACCTCTCGGGCAGGTTCCAAAGCCCGGTCGACAAAGGCCGTGTGACGCTCGAATTCATGAGGAAAAACGGCTTGTACAAGGACTGCGACGTGGCCCTGTTCAAGCCTTCGGCAGACGTGCACGACTTTGACTTCAAGCGCGAGACGATCGTGAACTTGCGGCACACTTACGACATCCTCTGGGCCATCGATGACACACCCCGCAGCCTCTGGGTCTCTAAGCTCGCCGGCATTTTCAGCGTCGGCATCACGACCAGCTACTCGCCGACGCGCTTTCAGTTCGCGGACATGATCGTCGAAAGCTGGCAGGACGTAAAAGAACTGGTCGAATCGGGCATCCTGTGACCCTGGAAGATACAATAATAATCTGCTGGCATTCGGCCGACGGCTCGCGCGCGCACGCGAAAGCTTGGGCAGCTCAGCGTCTCGTGCCCGGCCAGTACTGCCGGACGAGCGTGTACTCGTCCATGACTCATCGGGGATTATCGAAAGCATTATGAGTCAAAACGTAATTAAGACAACAAGATTTCCAACAGGTGTTAATTATGCCCATACAGAAAGGAGATTTCATCAAGCTCTCATACACCGGAAAGCTGGAGAACGGCACGGTGTTCGACACAACTGACGCCAACGTGGCCAAGGAGTACGGGATTTACAACGAGCAGGCCAGCTACGGCCCCGAGACCGTCGTGGTCGGGAAAGGCTTCGTCGTCGCAGGCCTGGACGAGGACCTTGAAGGCAAGGACATCGGCTACAAGGGCACTGTTACCATACCCCCCGAGAAGGGCTTCGGCATGCGCCGCATCGACCAGATCGAGACCATACCGGTCAAGAAATTCAGGGAGCCGATCCGGCCAGGCGTGCGCGTGAACGTCGGCGGACGCACCGGCACTGTAGAGAGCATCGCGGGCGGCCGCGCGCGGGTGAACTTCAACTCACCGCTGGCTGGCGAGACTCTGATCTACGAATACACGATCGACTCCAGCATCGAGAACCGTGACGAAAAGGTCGCCGCTATCCTGCGCATGTTCACGGGCAAGGACATCGAGCACACGATCGGGGACGGCAAGGTCACCATCGAGGTCCCGAAGGACTTCCAGTTCAACCAGCGCTGGCTCATCTCCAAGGGCGCCATCGTAGCCCAGCTCCAGGAACTCGAGGGCATTGAAGACGTCGTGTTCCAGGAGACCTACAAGAAAGAAGAGATGAAAGCTGTAGAAGCGCCGGCAGCCAGCGAAGAGCAGAAGGAATAATCTCCTTCCCGCTTTCTCAATATTACATGAAAAAGATGCGGGCAATTTCTGCCCGCACCGTCCTCTTTTTAACGTCGCATCCTTGCCATCACGCAAAAGATCGCTCCCAGCGCGACAGGGCCAAGAATTTCGATGCCGACGTAGATATCTGATACCCCCATGACAAACGATGCAATCGCCTGCTAGTTATAAAATTGTAATTACATACAATATATAACTTTCGTTTAATATGGAAGAATAAAAGGAATAATACTCTGATCGTCATTTTGTTGTCCAGTAAAGCGAAGGTCCCGGCTCATGTCAGGCAGCCATCTGGTAATCTACTTATACCCACGGCGAGAATATAACCGCTGTCAGGTATTTCTATGCCCATCCAGAAAGGGGATTTCATCAGGCTGTCGTTCACCGGCCGGCTGGCCGACGGCAGCGTATTCGACACGACGGACGAGCAGGTAGCGAAAGAAAGCGGCATCTATGACGAGGAAAAGCGATACAGCCCCATGACCGTGATCGTGGGGTCCGGGTTCCTGGTCGAAGGGCTTGAGGATGACCTGATCGGCAAGAATGCAGGTTATAAAGGCAAAGTCGAGGTAGAGCCGACCAAAGGCTTCGGTGACCGCAGCCTGGACGCCATCGAGATCATTCCGATCAAGAAATTCGAGGGCAAGGTAGAGCCGGGGAAGATAGTCGAATACGAGGGCAGGGTCGGCTTCATCGAGAGCGTCGCAGGAGGCCGCGTCAAGGTCGACTACAACGAGCCGCTGGCCGGGAAGACGCTGATCTATGACTACAAGATCGAGAGCGTCATCCGCGAACGCAAAGACAAAATTGAGGCACTGCTCAGAGGCTACGTCAGCGATGACGCGAAATTTGAGATCGAGGGCGACACAGTCCGGATCGACGTGCCGAAAGAACTGGCCACCGACGAGTCCTGGGCGGTCGGCAAGCTGCTCATCGGACGGTTCCTGGCCAGCTCTGCTGGAATGAAGAAGGTCGTGTTCCGAGAGACCTTTACAGATAAGGACTTTGAGACACTGGGCGAAGAGGAATAAAGAATAGAGCCCAACGGCTTCTACTTTTTATAAGGCTACTATTCATTTGACACAGAGTTCAGAGAGTGCAAAGAGTTCACAGAGTTTTTTAGAAAATCGGCATATATGGAGCATATTTTAAGAACGTGCACTCTCTGAACTCTTTGAACTCTGTGTTGAATACGTTGCCAGCCTGAACATGAGGACCCGGCGGCCTTAACAAGAGGACCAGGTCACGTGTGTGCGTGCGTGTGCCGGGTTGGGCATGCGACAATATGCCGGACCGGGCGATGCGTTGAGAAAGCGGAGCGAAGTTTCAGGCCGCAGCGGGCGCGGAGGATACGCGGCGAACGCGGCTTCCATTAATAATAGTGGAAATCGTTTGAAACGTCTCCCTGGCTCCGGATCTCCTTAGCTCCTTTATTAAAACAGTACTCCTCTGCTCCGTTTTTCTCCTCTGCTCTACCTGAGCTCCGTTAGCCTCCTCGTCTCCCGTCGCTGAGCTAAGGAGTTACACGGAGCTCAGGTAGAGCACAGGAGGAAAAGGAGCTAAGGAGTACGATTTTTAAGAAAGGAGTCCGAGAGCAGGGGAGCCAGGGAGGACGAACATGTTATCCTGCGATTGTGATTAAAGATAAGAGTAAAACCTGAAAGTAGCCGCGCTCGCTGCGTGGCGAAGCCTGCGCTCGCTGCGGCCTGAAACTTCGCCCTGGTTCCACGACGCATTGACAAAAAACAACTTTCAACAGGAGAGCCCAAGGCCCTGTCACGCGCACGCACGTCGATACCATGGTCGGGCATGCATCGATTTCACGGCTCGTTTTTATCCTTTTTATTGCCCGTTTTGTTCAGGGCCTCAGCTCGACGATTTTTAAGGTAAGCCCTTTCGGGCAGTCAGCAGGGCCATCATCCAGAACTGCCGCTATCGTGTACTTTTCGCCACTGGCAAGCCCCTGCGGGTGGCAGGTCGCGTAATGTTCGCAGTCTTTGTTGCATTCCGGCTCATCATACTGCATTTTCGAGCCGTTGAACGCCTTCCGGGACTCGATGGCCACGATGATCGGACAGGCAGTGACCTCAACGGCACGCACGCTGACGTCGTGCAACTGGCATTCGAGATCGTTGCCTTGACGCAGCCCGACGATGCGGTACTTCTTGTTCTTGTCGAGGTTGATGCAAGTGTTCTTCAGCTTGCACTTCTCGCACTCGCTCGCCGACCCGCGGTAGATGAACTCATTACCCACGGAGGCGAGCCTGCTGCCGATAAGAGTGATTACGACATTGGGCTCGGTCATTTGCGCGAACATCTCCAGACCATGTGAACATTACGAAAATGATCAGCAGGATGTTTAATGCTATAAACTGTATATACATAAAAATCTTCTCCATTGATCAAATACGCCTCACAGAGATTGTTTTTTCCGCGTAATAGTCTCGCGTCGGGCATTTAGTGCGATGCGATCTGCAGGCCATTCCAGGTCGGGCGTAGTCAAGTATTTTTCCTTAAAAGGTATCACATTACCACATTAAGGATAAATGTACAATCAGTCTCCAGACATGATGCGGATGCATGGCATGTCAAAACGTATAATACTCCCGAGACATATCTTATACTGGACATTTTCGGAGCGGTAAGATGGGAAAATACGAGCTGGCCTGCCCCTGGTGCAACACCGTCATGGACGACAATTACACGCTTAGCTGCCCCTTTAATTCTCTGATAAGCACTAAATATTACGAAAAACGACTGACCATCCGGGACCTCCCGGGCATGTGGAAGTTCCACGACTGGCTGCCGGCTCAGGGCCATACGGATTCTTGCGGCGCGACGGTCACCTACAGGAGCGAAGGCCTCGCCAAAGAGCTGGGCATCGACCTGCACATCGCGTTTAATGGCTACTGGCCAGAGATAGGCGCGCAGATGCGGACGTGCAGTTTCAAGGAGCTCGAGGCGCCGCCGACCATCGTGCGGGCCCGGGAGCACGGCGGCCGGGCGATGGTGCTCGCGTCTGCGGGCAACACCGCACGGGCGTTCGCATACCTCTCCACGCTCACGGGCTTCCCGCTGATCGTCGTGGTGCCGGAGAAAAACGCAGACCGGCTCTGGATACCGGGCATGGAGCCCGGACCTTCGGTGAAGCTGGTCACAGTATCGGGCAACTGCGACTATTCTGACGCCATCACGCTGGCCAGTCGCATCACCGGGAAGCCGGGGCTGCTACCGGAGGGCGGGGCGAAGAACGTGGCACGAAGGGACGGCATGGGAACGGTGATGCTGGACGCCACAGTCACGATGAAGGCCATGCCTGACGACTACTTCCAGGCCATAGGCAGCGGCACCGGAGGCATAGCCGCCTGGGAGGCGTCCTTGCGCCTGCGAGACGACGGTCGGTTCGGCGCGAGCCTGCCCAGGCTGCACCTTGTCCAGAACCTACCGTTCGTGCCGATGCTTCGCGCCTGGGAAGCCGGGCGTCGTGAGATCATACCGGAGACAGACATGCCTGATGCGAAGAAGTGCATTGCGGAAATGTACAGCGACGTGCTCTCGAACCGCAGCCCGCCGTACGGGATACGGGGCGGCGTCTACGACGCCCTTAAGGCCACGGACGGGGTCATGTACGGAGTGACACAAGCCGAAGCAGAGAAAGCAAAGCGTCTGTTCGAGGAGCGTGAGGGCATCGACATCCTCCCACCCGCGGCTGTGGCCGTGGCGGCGCTGGTACAGGCTGCCGAACGGGGGACACTGCAAGGCCGCAAAGTGCTGCTGAACATCACTGGCGGCGGACAGGAACGGTTGACACGGGACATGCCCCTCTGCCGGGTGGAGCCGGCAGTGGAAGTCTCCGGCCCGGATGCACCGCTGGAACAGATTATGAAGGTGCTTGCATGATTAGAGGACAAGAAGAGATCAACGTCGAGCAAGGCGTGATCGACGTGATGAAAGCCTGCGGGATCGACACGGCGCTGACGCTGCCGTGCGACCGCATGAAAAAGCTTCTGCCGCTGGTGCCGCTGAACTTCCGCGAGGTACGCCTCATGCGGGAGGAAGGAGGCGTCGGCATCGCGGCCGGCCTGTACATGGCAGGCCGCAAACCGGCCATGGTCATCCAGAGCACGGGGATCGGCAACTCGCTGAACGTGCTCTCGTCGCTCCATAAGACATACAGCTTGCCCCTGCCGATCCTGGCAAGCTGGCGCGGCGTCTACAAAGAGAACATCCCCGCGCAGGTCCACTTCGGCAAGAGCCTGCCCGGGATGCTGGACAGCGCAGGCATCCCGTATGTCGTCGCAGAAGAGCCCGGAGACCTGGCGGCCGTAAAAAGCGCCATCTTTACTGCATACGAAGAAAATACACCGTACGTAGTCCTCTTTTCCCCGAAGATATGGGAGAAGTCGTCCGCGAAGGAGGCGCCCCAGGCCATCAATCCCGCAGAGCGGCGCTTCGACACAGTATGCCACGAAGTCGTGCCGGCAGCGACTACGACGCGCTTCGAAATGATCAAGGGCATCGCGCCTTACCTGCGAGATAAGATCGTCGTGTCGAACATCGGCGTCCCGAGCAAAGAGCTGTACGCGGCCATCGACCAGCCGACCAATTTCTACATGCTCGGGAGCTGGGGCCTGGCCACGCCCATCGGCATCGGCCTTGCCGAAGGCAAGCCGGACAGGGAAGTGATCGTGCTCGACGGTGACGGAAGCATCCTGTTCGAGCCGGGCTCGGTAGGTATGGTCGCACAGGAACACCCGGAGAACCTGACTGTCATAGCCTTCGACAACAGCGCCCATGGCTCCACAGGGAACCAGCCGACCTATTCGTCACAGATGGACCTTGGACTGCTGGCCAGCGCCTACGGCATAAAAAACATATCGAAAGCAGCGACACCAGGCGATCTGATGCATGCGCTCGAAGCGCGTGGAAAAGGGCCGCGATTCATTCACGTCCCGGTGTTCGCTCAGAACGCGAACGTCCCGGACATCCCGAAGCCGCCGGTCGAGATAAAAAAGACGTTCATGGAGGCTATCACGCCATAGATATCGCCGCGCATGAGCCCGAAACTTTTAAGTACGTTGAAGTATATGAGTGATGCTGCACCATGAGCGGGTGCAGGAATCCCGCCCTAGCTCAGCCTGGTCAGAGCGGTCGGCTGTAGACCTTACGACTGCGGAAACCGACAGGTCCCCGATTCGAATTCGGGGGGCGGGACATATTGCTCGGATAGTGTAGAGGCCTATCATGGGGCCCTGTCGAGGCCCCGACTCGGGTTCGAATCCCGATCCGAGCGCTTTCTTTTTAATTCTATTCTTGTTAGACATGGAACTATCGATGCAAAACCTGTCGGTTTAACAGGCCACAAGGTTGAAAGATCTGCCAGTTATCATCTTCGCCATGGATCGACATCTGCAGCTATTGGGTTCCCATATATTTCAGGGCTTGTAACCCATTATGATTTTGACTGATCAAGAGGGGGCTTCCGCCCCCTCTAGTCGCTCCGGCCTACGGCCTCCGCTGGACTCCCCCGGCTACACTGCTCCGCTCCTTCGTCGCGGAGCAGAAGATCAAAAAGCCAGCCCTGCATGAGTCGGAAGATGACCAACACAGTCATCGTGGCATACCAGGACGTTTTCGCGTGCGCGCGCGAGACCGGCCGAGTGCCTCCGTAAAACGAGCCCATCATTTCATGAAGTTTCAAGGATTTTTACGAGGAGCTTTTACCTGTATCTCCGGAGGCCATAGCGGGACTTTAGGATACGAGCGGATACAGATCTCCATCCGGCTGATCATCTCGTAGATCTTTCTATCTTTGACGATGGGCCAGAGCTGGAAGAGGAAGACTGTGACTGGCTCCCACATGGCCACCCAGCCCATGATTTCAAGGGCGTTTGCAACGAAATGGGCGACAGGGTAGCCGCCGGAGTACGAATCGATGGCCGTGCTGACAATTGTCGCTACTGCCAGGAATGAAAGCCCGATGACGAGCGCGAATTCGCCGTAGACGAAACGACGGCGAAAATTTCGTCTCTGTGTCAGCGCTTTATATTCAAAATGGCTCTTGATCGCCCTGGGAATCTCTTGTGCGTCTCTTGTGCCCAAGAATTCATCCGGGAGATAGATGATGATTTTGAACTCGGTTTTCTGAGAAAAATCGTTGACGGTATCGACGATGTAATCCTCCGCATCGACATCCAGCTCTTTTTTGTGAAACGGCGCAGGGTCGAGCGAGTTGAAAAGTTCTGCTACCGACGATAATTTCATCTCTATAAGGACATGCCCGTCCTCTGCCTGGTAGAGCGAGTCTATAACCGTCATTATCCATTCACTCTCTAAAAGATAGATAGAGAAGCATTAAATAGTATCGGATTGGCCGAGGATAATGAAAAACGTATCCGGGACGATCATCGCGCTCAGGCTATGCGGTCTTCCCGGTACAGTATGCCGCACCCGTCGAACCTGATAGCTAAACCACTGCCCAAAGGCGTCGTTTCCGGTTTGCCACTGATTTCGCCGGCCATGACCTTTCTTAAGCCAGCCTGCATATCCTTAAACACGTCCGGCTTCAGCGGCGCCGGCCCATGGGCAGGCCATATCTGATCGATCCTGTCTGCCATAGCTACCAGCTTGTCAATGCTCTTCGCATAGGTTGCCATTGGCAGGCTTTCGGGCATCATCAGCAGCATGTTGCCGGCATTGATATTATCGCCGGCGAACAGCAGACGCTCTTTACGGTCGTATACGCAGAGGCTGCCCGGCGTGTGCCCGGGCGTCTCGATCACGTCTACGGTACGGCCGCCGAGGTCGAAGCTCATCGGACCCTCGAACGCCTCGTAGCGCGGCAGCGGTGCATGTATCCAGGCATCTGCATCGAAGCCGGGCGGCCACGTCTCCTTCGGGAAACGACGCAGCGTCTCGCGGCGGTTTGCCGGGTCGTAGGCCTTTTTTAGCAGGGGCACGTCGCCCTCACGGATGCGGATGGTCTCGTCGAACAGGTAATCACCGCTGGTATGGTG
>JAEZKS010000179.1 GCA_023436075.1 Methanobacteriota archaeon | reverse complement strand
CTCATACTCCAGTTCAGGGGAGCCCAGTTCATCCTCCAGACGATCATCTTTATCTTCGTCTTCGTGACATCCTTCCTCTCCTACAAACTCCCCTTCGCTAACCTAGAGAATATGCCGATGCTTCCTTTCATCGCGATCCAGCTTTTTCTTCTGGTTGCACTGGCGATAATTTGCCTCGTTATCATGCGCACCCTGAATGTCGAAAAAATCATATTGACAAGCTAAATGGAGGAGCCAGCAATGTTGTTTGCTTTAGAGACGATATCGCTTCACGTAACCGATAACAACAACTTATCGGTCCCTGGGAGAGTAACCAATGCTGATGAACTTTCTACAGGGGAAATTTATCGATTGTTGAACGAAAGCTCTGACCTAGGTACCAAATACCTTGTGATAGACGGCGGAGAGCCGTTAATACGTAAAGATATTTTCGATATCCTCAACTATGCCAATGATCTCGGGCTGTCGATGGAATTCTATACTAACGGTACCTTAATCACTCCAGACGTCGCCGAGAAGATGTTCGTCGCCGATGTCAATTCGGTGCTTTTTAACATGGATTACGCGGACAGGAGTCGATTCGACCGACACAGCGGGGTCGAAGGAAGCTATGATAATGTGATCTCAGGGATGCGGGCGCTACGGAAATACCCGATTTTCCTGGGCATCAGCACGATAGTCACGCCGGACAACGTCAACGAGTTGGATGCCCTGATGAAGGTGGCCATCGACGAAGGCCTGAACATGATCAGGTTCGTCCCGCGTGTGAGTGATAGTTCCAGAGGCTCAACGGCAGGTGCCCTATCTCAACAGGACTGGGCGGATATTACTGCGGCGGTCGTCAAGTGTGTAGATGCGCACGTCGACGATATCGTATATGTGGATTATCGGATATTGCCCGAATCGCTTGATCCTATCGATTTTCTTACGGTCTCATGTAATGCGGGAATCACCTGGCTTAATATCTTTCCTGACGGAAGCGTAAGGGCCTGTCCGTTTTTACCCGCGGAGAACGCTAATTTGAAGGAAACAAGCCTGAAGGATGTCTGGTTTAATCATTTTAACGCCATCCGAACGATTCAAAACGAGTCGCTCCCGGGCCGATGTAAAAACTGTGCTTCGATCAGTTGCAGAGGGGGCTGCGTTGCCGAACGAATGTCCGGCGGCGGAATAAGCGGCGAACAAAAAATTTGTATGCGGGACGTTTTAAAGGAAGGGATAACCGATTTTGACTCGATGAGTATAAGGAAATTGACGAGCGGATGGTATCACATGTTGTATTTCAAAAACCAGTGCTGTGTCAGAAATATTCCGGTCTGGGTATATCCTTTAAAAATGAGAGAAAAGCACATCAGGAATATGGCCGAAAACCTGACCCGATAAAACTGGGGTGAGCCCGATTGGCTCACCTTCCCGCAATTTTTTCACAGCTTCACGTACTTGGCGTCGTAGAGCTCAGCCTCGCTGATCATCTGCTTCAGCGTGGCAGCGGGAACTTCGTCGTCCACCGTCAGGATCATGACGGCGTCGCCCCGGACCGAGTCGCGGCCGACGACCATGCCGGAGATGTTGATGTTCAGCTTGCCCAGAATGGTGCCGGTCTTGCCGATGACGCCGGGCCGGTCCTTGTGCCGGGTGACGATCATGATACCCGTGGGCACCGCGTCTACGCGGTATCCGTCGATCTCGACGATCCGGGCATCGTCCTTGCCAAAGATGGTGCCGCTGACGTTGTACTCCTTCTTATCAGTCTTGAGTGTCAGCGTGATCAGGTTGGTGTAATCGCCTGCCTGTCCGAACTTGGTCTCGGCGACCTTGATGCCTCTGTCTTTAGCCACATGGCTGGCGTTGACGTAGTTGACCGGCTCGCCCATCTTCACGTCGAGCAGTCCCTTCAGCGCGGCCACTGTCACAAGAGAGACGTCCTTCAGAGAAATCTCGCCCGAGTAGCCCAGCGTGACCGCCTGGATCTGGCCGTCGCTGACCTGCGCGGCGAACCGGCCCAGCTTCTCGGCCAGCGGGAGGAAAGGCTTGACCTTCTCCATGACGTCAGGCTTCATGATGGGGATGTTGATCGCCGTTGTGACCGGCAGACCCTTGAATGCGTTGAGCACCTGCTCGGCGATGGTGATGGCTACGTTGACCTGCGCCTCTGCCGTCGACGCGCCGAGGTGCGGAGTGACAACCACGTTCGGCTGCTCCAGCAGCGGGTTGCCGACGGGCGGCTCCTTCTCGAATACGTCCAGCGCCGCCGCAGCGACCTTGCCCGACTTCAGCGCCTCGAGCAGCGCGGCCTCGTCGATGATGCCGCCGCGGGCACAGTTGATGATGCGAACGCCCTTCTTCATTTTAGCGAACTGAGCCGTTGAAACCATGTGTCTGGTGCTAGGGATGAGAGGCGTGTGAACGGTGATGTAGTCGGCCTTCTCATAAATTTCATCCAGCGTCGTCAGCTTCGCACCGATCTGCTGTGCGCGCTCGGGCGTGGTGAACGGGTCGTAGGCGAGCACTTCCATGCCCATGCCACGCACGCGCTTGGTGATCTCGCCGCCGATGCGGCCCAGGCCGATGATGCCCAGCGTCTTGCCCAGCACCTCGACGCCCATGAACTTGCTGCGCTCCCACTTGCCGCCCTTCAGCGAAGCGTTCGCCTGCGGGATATTCCGCGAGATCGACAGCATCATGGAGATGGTGTGCTCACATGCCGCAATCGTGTTGCCCTCCGGAGCGTTGGCGACGATGATGCCCTTTGCGGTAGCCGCCGGCACGTCGACGTTGTCGATGCCGACGCCTGCCCGGCCGATGATCTTGAGGTTCTTGCCGGCCTCGATGACTTCCTTCGTCACCTGGGTCTCGCTGCGGATGATGAGCGCGTGATAGTCCTTGATTTTCTCGATGAGCTGCTCCTTCGTGAGCTTAGTCTCTACGTCGACCTGCACGCCAGGCTCGGACTTCAGGATTTTAATGCCTTCTTCGGAAATTGGATCAGTAACGAGGACTTTCATGATAAATACCCCTGTACATGGGTTCGTGTTACTCTAATGCGCCCTGCATATTGATAAGTTTTTGGATAATGGCGCTGCGCAGCCGGAAAATAATCGTCGCAAGCCATGCCCGGGAAATCCATCGCTCAGCTCTGCCTAATCTTGGAAACCCGCGCGCGACCGGGCCGCCATGACCGCCAAGTTGACGAGGCACGCCAAGACTATTACAGCCCGCCAAGACCGCCAAGTAGCCAAGCAAGCCAAGGACGATTAAATAAAACGGCCCCAAGTACGGCTTTTTGTTAAAAAGTCCTGGCGTGCTTGCGTTCCATGGCGCTCGTAGCGAGAGCCCCGTTATGCGAGTGCCCGAAACGAGGCCAGGTATAGGAGCCATGTCCTGAAAAAATCGTCGCTCAGCTCTGTCCCGTCTTTAAAAACGCGTGCGCAGCTGGCCTAGTGCTCTCGTGTTAAGGCCGCAGAGCGCTCTTGTAAACGGCGTGCCCGTCGTCGCTCCCCCGAAAATATTTATTCCTCGCCCTTGTACCGGTAAATCGGGAATACAGCCATGGCAGAACAGTATACAGCACAGGCGACCCGGCCCCGGTACTCGCTATTGCAGAACCTCGGCGCCCTGGCGGTGGCGATGATCATAGATTTCGCCGACGCGGTGCCCTCTGAGCTGTTGTTCGCGCTGGGGCTGGTGCCTATACCGGTCGGCTACGAAGCTGGCGTCAGTCTGGTCGAGGCGGCGTTCCTGAACCATCTTGGCGTTCCTATCGTTCAGGTGCTGACGCTGAGCGGCATGGACCTGCTGCCGCTCGTGGACGTGATCCCCTGGTGCACCCTGGCGGTGCTTGACACACGGTTCGGGCTGAAGATACCGCTGGTGACCAGGCTCTTTAATTATTGAGTGCCCCTGCCGTTCGCGCATGCACATCTGAGGCGGGGTGACGACGAGAGCCCGACCTGAACTTTGCCATCCATTGTTTGTGATGTTTCATGTCACAATATCATTAAATATGCCAAGCGCCATGTATAGATTTGTGAATCATGTTACATGAGATGTAACATGGAGAATTTTCGATGTATACACCCGAGTGGATCCAGGAGATGGCAGACCGCATCGCCGGCGAGGTCGTGAACTCGCCCGAGCGGGGGCCGTGCATCCAGGCGTTCAGGAATAAGAATCACCTGACGCAGGATGAGCTCAGCCGGATCATGAGACTCCGGCGCGAGAGCATCTCCCGGATCGAGCACGGGCGTGTCACCCCGACCATGGAGTTCGTCCACCGGTTCTCAGGCGTCATGGCGCTGATGGAAGCGGTCAAGGCCTACAGGTCGCAGAACAAGAGCATCGAGTATCCCTATTTCAGCCGCATCGGCCTGGAGCTGGGCGTGCCTGCCGACAGCATCGCGCCCATCATCGACCTGGCCCTGCAGAGCTACGAGCAGAAGAGAAAGAAAGCGATTCGCTCGCTGGAGATTTGATTATGTCTGGAAAGGAAAAGTTAGTCGTATGGCTTGAAGACGTAAGGAACACCGACATCCCCATCGTCGGCGGCAAGGGCGCCAGCCTTGGGGAAATGATCAACGCTGAGCTGCCCGTGCCCCGGGGGTTCGTGGTCACGGCACAGGCGTTCCGGAAGTTCATCGACGACGCGGGCATCGCTGACCGGCTCTTCAAAGGCCTCGAAGTAGACGTAGACGACCAGAAAGAGCTGCTGAAGGCCGAGACGTTTGCCAAGGGACTCATCAAGGGCCAGCCTATGCCGAAGGCCATCGCCGACGAGATCCGGAAGGACTACGAGACGATGTGCAAGCGGGAAGGAAGCGAACTCTACGTGGCCGCCCGGTCCAGCGCGACGGCCGAAGACCTGCCCGAGGCCAGCTTTGCCGGCCAGCAGGAGACTTACCTGAACGTACGGGGTGCCGACGACCTGATCAAGGCGGTCCAGAGCTGCTGGGCTTCGCTGTACGGGGCGCGGGCGATCTATTACAGGGTAAAGCAGAAGTTCCCCCACGAGCACGTGAACATCGCCGTCGTCGTGCAGAAGATGGTCGATGCAGACAGCGCAGGGGTCATGTTCACCTCGCACCCCACGACCGGCGAGAACCTCGAGATCATCGAAGCGGCCTGGGGCCTGGGCGAATCGGTAGTATCGGGCTCAGTCTCTCCTGACAACTACGTGGTCAAGGACGGCAAGATCATCCAGAAGAAGCTTGCCACCAAGCAGATCATGATCATACGTGATCCTAAGACGAGAAAGACGAAGAAGATCGACGTCGCGGAGGACAAGAAGAACGCGCAGGTGCTCACCGAAGACGAGATCCTGAAGCTGTCGAACCTGGGCAAGATCGTCGAGGAGCACTACGGCAAGCCCCAGGACATCGAGTGGGCCATCCAGAACGGGGAGATATACCTGCTCCAGTCGCGCCCCATCACGACCATCCAGAAGAGGGAAGCCAAAGGCGGTAAGGCCAGCGGCGAGATCATCCTCGAAGGCCTCGGCGCCTCTCCGGGCGTCGCGAGCGGCAAAGTGAAAATCGTCAAGAGCATGGACATGCTCGACCGCGTGCTCGAAGGCGATATCCTGGTGACAAAGATGACTACGCCCGACATGGTGCCGGCCATGAAGCGCTCGGCAGCCATCGTCACGGACGAGGGCGGGCTCACCTGCCATGCGGCCATCGTGTCCCGCGAGCTGGGCACGCCGGCGGTCGTGGGCACCAAGGAGGCGACGAAGGTGCTCCAGGA
>JAEZKS010000194.1 GCA_023436075.1 Methanobacteriota archaeon | reverse complement strand
CTGCAATGCTGGCGAAGATGCCCGTACAGATCGGACAGGCGATGGTGGTGCTGTGTTTCTTTGCGAGCGCTTTGCGTATGTGATTGATAGTGATCAGTTTGCCTTCGGGCACTTTTCTCATGATCTCGTCCACTTCGAGCGGTGCCGGGATGACTACAGTGCCCTCGCCCCATTTTTCTGCCTGACGACCCTCGAGGGTTTCCACCTTCGGCATGCCTTTGCTGTCCATCAGCTTCTCACGCCATGACTTGCGCCTGTTGTGGCCGGGTACCATATAGTTAAATGTCGACTTATAAGCATATATTATTATCATCATTTGTTAAGGCCGCCGGGCCGATCGCCGTGCGCCGGGACTCTGCCAGAGTGTGTTCGCCGGAGCTTCCACCCGCGTCAGGGCTCGTTTCCGTCCCCCGGCGCCATAGTGACCAAAATCTTTATATTGTCAGCGCTGTTTAGTACCTATGCTTAATATATACATCCACCGTTTATGTATGTAAAAAGTCTATGCACGTAAAATATAGAGGTAAATGTTAAGCGTTGACATGAGGGTATCATGCAAGAAGACCTCGACAAATGGCTCAAGGAGCTGAAGAAAGGGAGCACCAAGCTGTCCATACTGTCGCTGCTGCGATCAGGCGACAAATACGGATATGAGCTTATCCACGAGCTTGAGGTTCGCACCGCCGGTGTCATCGTGATCAAGGAAAGCAACGCCTACCCAGCGCTGCATTCCATGGAGAGCGACGGCCTGGTGGAGAGCTACTGGAAGGAGACCGGCGAGGGAATACCTCCCCGGAAGTACTACCGCATCACGACGAGGGGGCTGGGCTTCCTCGAAGAGATGATCCGGGAGTGGAAACGCTACGTGACTGCCATGGACGGAGTCTGGGGGGACGGCAATGGAAATCAGCGATGAAGCGAGAATGCGGCTGGCAAATCGGGTGAGCCGGATAGTCGGCGATATAGACGTGTATGATGCTGAGAAGAAGGAGATCACGCGCGAATTGACCTCGCACTTCTACGACGGCGCGATGACCTACGCCACGGAGCGAGGCTCTGACACGATCGAGAAGCAGGACGTCGAGGCAGTCTTCGCCGAGTCTGAGGACCCGAAGGAGATCGCGGCAGGGTACATGGCATCTTACGTGAGCTCGCTGCATCGTGCCGGATTCGTCCCGCGAGCGATCGCGTTCGTGATCGATATGATCCTCTTCGGCCTGATCATTGGCCTCATCGCCGTCATGGTTAGCTTGCCCTTCATAGTGCTCTTCCCTGATCAATTCAACGCCCACTTTATCGGAAACGAGGGCGATTTCACCTTCTTCGTCGAGCCTGCCGGGCCGATTGCGGTCCTGCTCAGCTTCCTGGTGGGCACCACCGTGCTGATCGGCATGATCACCTACTTCATGGTGATCGAGGGCCGCTTCGGCACGACGCCGGGCAAGTGGGTCATGGGTCTGCGGGTGCTGCGGGAGGACGGTACCAGGATCGGCTTCGTAGAATCCATCATCCGCAATATACCCAAGGTAGTGGGCAACTCCATGTTCATCATCATTGACGCGCTGCTCATGCTGCTCGTCTTCGGCAAGGAGAAGCAGCGGGGCTTCGACAAGATCGCCCGCACCATCGTCGTATACAAGAACAAAAAGGAGGCGTAATTATCGCATCGGTAGTAAAAATGACCGGCGTCCGGAAGTCGTACATGATGGGCAAGAGCCCGCTGGAGGTACTGCGCGGCGTCGACATCAGCATCGAGCGGGGCGAGTTCGTGAGCATCATGGGCCCGTCAGGCTCGGGCAAGTCGACCCTGATGAACCTGATCGGGCTGCTCGATCGCCCGACGAGCGGCGAGATCGCCGTCAACGACAAGAAGATCAGCACCCTGAACGACGCTGAGCTGTCGGCACTTCGGGGCAAGGAGATCGGCTTCATCTTCCAGTCATTCAATCTCGTCGCACGGCTCAGCGCCCTGAAGAACGTGGAGATGCCCATGATCTTCCAGGAGACAGCCAAGCAGAAGCGCACGGAAATCGCCCGCCGCTACCTTGAAGAGGTCGGCCTCGGCGACCGCATGGCCCACCGGCCCAACGAGCTGTCTGGCGGCCAGCGCCAGCGGGTGGCCATCGCCCGGTCGCTGGTCAACGATCCGGCCATCCTGCTCGCAGACGAGCCGACGGGCAACCTGGACACCAAGACCGGCGAGGAGATCATGCAGCTCTTCACCGACCTGAACCGGAACGGGCGGACCATCGTGATGGTCACCCACGACCCGGACGTCGCATCGTACAGCCGGCGGATCATCCGCATCAAGGACGGTCTGATCACCGGCGAGGAATCGAAGTAGATCATAATCATTCGAGAGTTCACAATCAAGGAGATAAATAACATGAAGACAACGCTAAAATGGCTCAGCATCCTCGTGGTGCTGGCGGTGCTGCTAATGACGCCGGCAATGGCCGCTACAGCCAAGCCGGTGCTGATCATGGCCGACAACAAGGTCACCCCCGGGTCATCCCTGCTGGCGGCCGGCCCGCTGATGCCCGGCGACACGGGCACCGTAGTAGTGACGATCGCCAACACCTTCAAGGGAACGACCGCTGGCACGACCAGTTCATACTCAGATACGATCAGTTATATCGCCAATGGAACACCCTCCGAACAACACTCTAGCACGACAAGCACCTCCAGTACCGACACGCCCCAGGGCGCAGCCCTGATCAAGTTCGTCGGCCTGCAGGATAACGGTCCGGTCCACGTGGTCAGCGAGCCGTACACGAACCCTGGCAGCATAGGCGGCAGCGACAGGGTCCCGTTCGAGTTTAAGATCAGCGTTGACCAGGGCGCAGCTCCTGGAACGTACTACCTGCAGTTGAACGTGAAGACCGATGACGACAGTGTGTTCATCAACTCACGCGTGCCTGTGGTCGTCGACGACAGCGGCATCAAGATGATAATCAACGAAGCCCCGAAGTCGATCGGCTCGTCAAGGAGCAGCGTGGTGCTCGACGTCACCAACTACCTGCGTGGCGGCGTCAGCTCGGTGAGCGTCATCCCATCAGGCGATGCGTTCAGCTTCCGCCCGATGCAGGAGTACACGGTCGGCAGCATCGGCGCCGGCGAGATGTACACGGTGACCTTCGACGTCTCCAGGCCGGACGCCTCGTCCAGCGGCAGCCCGTCGTTCATAGTCAAGTACAAGAACGGCGACAACTGGCACCAGTCTGGCCCCGTGACCCTGGACCTGGACCAGTCTGCCGCTCCGGCGACATCTTCGTCGGATAGCTCGGGCCTGATGTACCTGCTCGGCGGTATCGTGCTTCTCGCGGTCCTCGTGGGCGGCCTGTTCCTGTACATGCAGGGCAAGAGGGCGAAGAAGTGAAAGCGACCGACGTGCTCGAGTACGCGATCACTGACTTCACCAGCAGCAAGTTCAAGACGATGATGTCCAGCCTGGGCATCATCATCGGCGTTCTCGCCATCGTGGCGATGCTGACGCTGGGAGACGGCCTCTACTCGGGCATCAGCAGCCAGTTCGGCAATCTGGAGCTGGACACCATGGTAGTCCTGCCCATGAGCCTGACTGCCATGTCTGGCACAGGCGTTTCCCACCCGCCGGCGAAGCTGACGGACCGGGACGTGAACATCATCCTGGGTACTTCGGGAGTGAAAGAGGTATACCCGGAGATCAGCATCAGCGCCATGGCGACGTTCAAGGGCGAGAACCGGACGATCAGCGTGACCGGAGTGATGCCTCAGTATTCCGGCAGCATCAAGAACCGGGTCGACAAGGGCCGGTACCTGTCAGCATCAGATGTCAACTCGGTGGTGCTGGGCAGCAAAATCGCCAATGGCACCTTCGGCCGCGAGATACGCACCGGCTCGTACATCACCCTGGCCAACCCGTATACGGGCGCGTCCCAGAACTACCTGGTCGTGGGTATCATGCAGGAGCAGAGCGGTTCCATACTGGCCGGCGATCCGAACACGGCGATATCCATGACGAAGGCGGGGCTTAAAGCCCTGACCACCCAGGACACCTACAGCTACATTGCCATCCGTGCCGACAGCGTCGAAAACGCGCCGGCCGTAGCGGACCGTGTGGACCGGGCGCTCAAGTACATACACAGGAACGAGGACTATGGGGTACTGACCCAGAAGATGTTCGTAGACGCCATCGACCAGATATTCGGCCTGATCAAGGCGACGCTCGCCGGCATCGGCGCCGTGTCTCTGGTGGTTGGAGCCATCGGCATTGCCAACGTGATGATGCTCACCGTCCGGGAGCGGGTCAAGGAGATCGGCCTGATGAAGGCGATCGGTGCTACTCGCACCGACGTGCGGGTCATCTTCCTCGCCGAGGCGCTACTGCTCGGCCTGTTCAGCGGCATAGTCGGCGTGTTGCTTACAATTGCGGCTGCGGCTATCATCAGTCACCTCGCAGGACTCGGTTTGAGCGTGTCGCCGATGAACGCGCTGCTCGGCATAGCCTTCGGGCTCGTGACGACCATCATCGCAGGCGTGTACCCGGCCAATCAGGCCTCCAGGCTCGACCCGATCGAGGCGCTCAGGACGGAGTAGAAACATGAGATCCACAGACGTGCTGGAATATTCGCTGTCCGACTTCAACAGCAACAAGTTCAAGACGATAATGTCCAGCCTGGGCATCATCATCGGCGTCATGGCCATCGTGGTCATGATGAGCCTGAGCGACGGCGTGTATGCCGGCGTCTCCGCGCAGTTCGGCAACCTCGACGTGAACCAGATGATCCTGATGCCCTATAACCTGGAGGACCAGAGCGGTGGCGCGGGCATCAGCTTCGGTATACAGCAGACTACGAAGGCGCCTGCCCAGTTCACCGACCGGGACCTGCGTATCATCCAGTCGGTACCCGGCGTCATCGAGGTCAACCCGAAGATCACCGGCTCGGCCACGATGACCTACAACGGGGAGAACCGCAGCGTCACCAGCGAGGCCGTCGAGCCGACCACTGAAACGAAGCTGGCGGCCACGATCGATAAGGGACGGTTCCTGACGCAATCGGACCGGTACATGGCCGTGCTCGGGAGCAAGGTTGCCGACGGCACCTTTAGTCGCGATATACGCACCGGCTCTATCATCACCCTGACCAACCCGATGACCGGCCAGATGCAGGATTACACCGTGGTCGGCATCCTCAAGGAGAGCAACGGCTCCATTATCTCCGGCAGCCCGAACAGCAAAGTATACATGACGATGGATGGCGTCAGCGGGATATCTAACCAGACCTATTACAGCGAGATCTTCATCCGATCCGACTCGCCTGAAAGAGTCGATGAGGTCGCGGACTCGGTGAAGGAAGCGCTGAACCGGGTGCACAGGAATGAGGTCTTCAGCATCATAACGGTCAAGTCATTCTCCCAGGCGATCACGGCCATCTTCGACTACATCAAGTACCTCCTCGGCGGCATCGCCGGGATATCGCTGATCGTGGGCGGCATCGGCATCATGAACGTGATGATGCTGACGGTGAAGGAGCGCACCAAAGAGATCGGCCTGATGAAGGCCGTCGGCGCCACCACGGCGAACGTGCGCAACCTGTTCCTGGTCGAGTCGACACTGCTCGGCGTAGTCAGCGGCCTGATCGGCCTGGCTATCGCGGCCCTCATCACGTCCATCGTAGGCGGGGCGGCGGGGATGCCCATGGGCGTATCGCTGACTAACGCGTTGATCGGCCTGGCCTTCGGCGGGCTGACCACGACCATCGCAGGCGTGTACCCTGCAAGCCAGGCGGCTACCCTGGACCCGATCGAGGCACTTCGGACCGAATAACGCCCGTCGTGCCTTTTTTCTTTTTTCCCGTCGTTTCAACACGAAAACACAAAACGTTTTTAGTTTCCACTAAGGTCACGAAGGTCACGAAAACACGAATTCAAGGTCACTAAAGACGTGAACGTCACCAAGTTTAAAACACTAACAAGGTCACTAAGACCACTAAGCCACCAACGAGGGCAACCCTTCGTCGGAGCCATCCAGAACGGATATCTATCCCATAGCTTATACAGCAATAGCTCTATAGAGCCTGCGTTGGTGCTTTCGTGCCCTTCGTGCCCTTATTCGTGTTTTCGTGCTTTTAGAGATTTAACCGTGCCCTTCGTGCCTTTAGTGCTTTTAATGAAAATAAAAAACGTTTAGTGTTTTAGTGTTGAAACGACAGGCGCACGTAAAAAATGTATACCAAACTGTTCTGGCAGATACATCTGTGCAGTTATAAGTTGATCTGCTTATGCAATATAAGCGTTAAAACGAGCTTATTAGTTATAATATTGACAAATAAATGCTTATTTATCTAAAATATGGTGAAAAATTTGAGTATTGATAAATATCCGCGTGTAGTACCTGATTTTAATGACGGGTGAAGAGGAGGAGCAGATCGGGGAAGCCGAAGCCATGTACCACGTCGTGGTCGCCGAAGTCCTGCGGGAGCTCGGCTACCAGGACCGGGCGGAAGAGTCCTACCTGAAGGCAGTGTCCATTGACCCGTGGAACGCCCAGATCCGCGTCCGGTATAGCGCATTCCTCGCACACACGGGCCGGGTCGAGGCGGCCCTGGCCGAACTGAGCAACGTACTGGCTGCCGAACCCGGCAACACCTTTGCGCGACTGAACTACGGGCTCGTGCTGGAGCAGCGGGGCGAGTTCGCCGGTGCCACGGCTGCCGTGCGGGAATGCCTGCGGGCTGAGCCGGCCAGCTCGGAGCTCTGGTGTACGATGGGCCGCATTCTTGATCTGGACGGCAGAACTGGCGAAGCGATCGAATGCTATCGGGCATCGATCGTTCTCAATGGCGAAAACCAGCGGGCGCATCATGAGCTCGGCAACCTGCTGCTGCGTCTGGATGAGCTGGCTGCCGCAGAGTCAGAGCTGCTGGAGGCGGCGCTACTGGACCCGAGGGACCTGGCCGCCGCATACAGCTATGGCATGGCCCTCGAGCAAAGCGGATCTCTCGACGGCGTCGAATCACGGCTCCGCGGCCTGGTCGCCATAGAGCCACGGGATGCCACCGCGCGATACCGGTATGGCATCATGCTCGAGAAGCTCGGCAGGCTCGACCAGGCCGTCGACCAGTACGCGGCCGCCGTATCGCTTGACCCGGGGCGCGGGGACGCATGCCTCGCCCTCGCCGTGCTGACTTTGCGCACGGACGGCGATACGAACGAAGCCGTTGCACGCCTCGCGAAGGCCACCGGAGGGCATATTGGCGAGGAGGAGATCGACGACATCGTCTGCAGGGCCGGCGAAGTCGAAAGCATGCAAAACGCGTATTTCTACCATTTTGAGCCTTGAGGTCTCCGAGTTTCAATAGTTTAGAGGCTCCAGAGGTCGGCGAGAGGTCTCCGAGCTTCAACACAGAGGACACAGAGGCCACAGAGGACGCACAGAGGCCGAATAAAAACATGTTTCATGTCAGCCTCTTTGTTAAAAAATATACTCTGTGTTACCTCTGGAGCCTCTGTGACCTCTGTGTTGAAGCTCGGTGTCCTCATGTAACCTCTGAGACCTTCGATGGAACCCCCGAGACCTTTTAAAGCACTTGCGCAAAGCTAATAAGCCATCATGCCAATGTGTGTAAAGCTCCTATGGACGGAAAGGCAATCGATAACGAGGAACTGGAAGGCTTCTTCTGGGACAACGCCGGCCTCTACGCCGCCGCGAGCAGCGAGGACTTGGAGCAGCTAAAGAAGATCAGCATGCTCTACCCGGACAGCGTGCGGCTCCTCCGCGAATCGGACGCATTGTCAGCCGCAGACTTTGCCTGCAAGAGGTGCGGGGCCTGCTGTTCCGAGGTAAAATTCATTCCGGTCTCACATTCAGACGTGCTGCGCTGGATACAGAAGGCACGATGGGACATCCTGGACCGCCTCGTGATCGACCGCCGTCGCACACCATACATGGCCATCTGGGGCCGAGAGGCCATCGCCGCCACGAAAGAAAAGGCCCGGTCCGCGCTTGAGACGATAGATATGGACGAAGGACGGCGCTGTCGTGCCGCGGAACTGCTGTACGTGACGGACCTGGTGGAATGCGCCGTCTACGTGGCCCGCGAATGGGGGCACTGTGTCTTCTACTCGGGCGAGACAAACGCCTGCCAGATCCACGACACCAAGCCCAGGGTGTGCGAGAAGTTCCCCTACTACGTCGGCACGTATACCGACGCACGGCTGCTGAAGGTAGGGTTCTGCCCTGGACTATGCGAGCTGGCCGAGAAGAAATAAACGCCCGATCGCAAGGTTCTAAGGCGCCACTTTTAGGATATAAGAGACGCCAAGGCGCCAAGTCTAGTTTTTATATTGAAGTCGCCAAGCTGGAAGGCCGTTGCTCTTTTTCATCACTAAGATGCCAAGTTTCAATGATAAGAAAAGTTTCGAAGGCTGGAAGTCGAGTTAGTCCTCAAGTATAGGAGTGGGCCAAGGTTTGAAGAAGAGCGCCTGTCAAGTTGTTTCGCCATTGGAAAAGACGAGGGCTCTTCTTATGATCTTGGCCCACTCCTATACTTGAGTGCAAACAGAACTTCCCTACTTACAAGCTTCTCTTGCCGTCTTGAAACCTGGCTACTTCGTGATGAATGCACAAATCTGACCTTGACAGCTTGGACGCTTAAAAATTAAAATAAAACTTGGCGACTCATATATCCCACAGTGGCGCCTTGGAATCTTAACAGAAAAAATGAAATCACGCCTGCCCATTTTGAGCAGGCGTCTTTGCCTACTTGTTCAGGATCTCGCTGATGATCTTGCCGTACGCGGGCCTGGTGATAAAGATACCAATCAGCACGCCGATTATGGTCGTCAGCGCGAAGCCCTTGAGCGATCCGAAGCCCATGAAGTACAGCGGGATCATGGCGACGATCACCGTTGCCGCCGAGGCGAAGATGATCTTGAACGCCTGGCTCATCTTCTGGATGATCTTCTTGGTCGTCGGCGTCCGGCCCGTGGTCATCACTTCGTCGGTGATGATGATCAGCTGATCGATCCCCGTGCCGATCACCGCGATGATGGCGGCCACCGACGGCAGGTCGATCTCCCACTGGACGAAGGGCGCGCTGGCGAAGCCCAGCAGGATGAAGATCTCGAACAGCGATGTCAGGAACATGGGCAGGATGATCCGTGGCTCTCTGTAGCGGATGTACATGACCACGCCGACGGCGGCCTGCGCTAGCAGCGCCGCTATGATGGCGACGGTCTTGAACGTCGCGCCCTGTGTCGCCGGCACCTGGCCGGAACCCACGACTTCCACGCTGTAGGGCAGCGCGCCGCTCTGCATTTGTACTAAGATTTTGTAAGCCTCGTCGTGGCCTTCCTGGCCCGAGCCTGTCATCGCGACCATCTGGTCGACTGGCCCTTCCATCAACCGCTCGGCAAGGCTTTTCCCGCCCCTGTTATCGGTCGAGATCGGAGCCCTATGGAACTCTTTGCCATCCAGCAGCATGATCACTGGGTGCTGATTGGGGTTATTGAGGATATCAAACTGGCTTGCCACCTCATGGAATTTCTGGGCCCCTTCTCGGGAAAGCTGGAAGTTGACGCCCCACTCGACTTCACCTCCGCTCGGTTGCGACCACAGGCCCGAGTTGGTGATATCTGTGCTATTGATGACATGCACGGTCTCGTTGCCGCTCGACTGCATGCGCATCTCGAACACGCCCGGCTTGCCTATGAGATCCATAGCCTGATCGTATGTCATGCCCGCGAAGTCGATGAGCATGTACGCGCGATCCTGTTCATCGCGGACCGTGTTGACAGGTATATCCTTGAGGCCGTACGCATTGAGCCGGTTCAGCATGATATCCTTGGTGAGCTGCAACTGATCTTCCGGGATCGTAGCGTTGCTGACCAGCATCAGCTTGATCCGGGAGCCGCCCTCGAAGTCCAGCCCGAATTTCAGGTTGGCCACGTTGCCGTCGGTCGGGTGCGGGTAGATGAACAGGAAGATCGCGGCCAGTAGCAGGACGGCGATCAGCGCCATGACCCGGTAGTCGAACAGGATGCGGGTCCACATGCTTTCTTTTTTATCAGCCATATTTCGCCCTCCCTGCCGGCGATTCCATATACCATTTCATCATTCCCGCGTTGAAGAACCACGTGGTGATTATGTCGGCGATCAGGCCGAAGATCAGGACCAGCGCGATATTCGACAGCACCGGGATAGCCGATAGGCCGAAGAGTCCCGCGAAGGTGGCGACCAGATAGAGGACGATGAACGAGACGATCGCGGCGATGGTCATCGTCAGGCCAGTCTTCCTGACGGTGGCGATCTTCTTGTCGATGTACTTCCGCTCGCCCAGCACCTTGGTGGTCAGCAGGATGTTCGTGTCCACCGAGTAGCCGATCAGCATCAGCAGTGCGGCCAGCGTGCCGAATGTAAGCTGGATCCCGAGCAGGTTCATCATTGCCATGGCGAAGATGATGTCTGTGAATCCTGCTATGATGATAGTTGCCGATGGCACAGGGCTTCGGAAAATGACGAACACGGTGAGCGCCATGCCGATGAAGGCTATGATGATGGCGATCACGGCCTGGGACTGGTTGGCGGCACTGAACGTGCTGCCGACGTTCTCGATCATTGCATCAGTGTAATGGTCGTTGACGTAAGCGGAGAGGCTGGCCCTCTGGCTTTCGGACATATCGCTGAACTGCAGCATCTTCTCGCCGCCGTTGCCGTGGATGATCTCGTCCAGCGGGTATGCGCTGAACTCATCGTGGAGCGCCTGGTCAGTTTTGTCCGTTTTCAACGTAACCATCGTGCCGCCCTTGAAGTCGATGCCGAGGTGTAGCGGGGAGCTCGTGGTCGCCCATGTGAATCCCACTATCAGCAGCCCGATGAGGAGCAACGCCATGGGGAAGGCGATAGCCTGTTTCATGGGAAGCTCCGGGAACCTCAGCTTCGGCTGGCCTCCGGCTGCGGGAGTGACATCTTTTTCCTCCTTTTTCTGAGCCGGGGCTTTAGCCTTTCTGGAGTCTTCTGCCTTCATCCGAATCATCTCTCACTTATTCCCTGACCATTAAAAAGCTTTTGTATATTCTTTACGGTGTACTACCGCCCGGTGACCCTCGAAATAATGCCATTTTTCGCTTTATGCGAGGTTATGATAATTACTAAACCAGAATTAAAAGTTAAAAAAATTTTGCCAGAGCCGAAGGTTATATATACTTGCTGGTACATAGTATATTTCAACAGAGGGGAATTAGCTAGATGTTAAAGAAACTGGATCTCAAAGAACAGTACAACCATAGCCAGGAGGCTATCATCGAGTACCTGAAAAACGGTATCAAAGAAGGCAAGAGGTTCTTCAAGTCGAAGTACATCGCCCGGGATCTGGGCATGAGTCCCAAAGAAGTGGGCACCAACATGAAGATCCTGTCCGACGAGTGCGGCGACCTGAGGATCGAGAAGTGGAGCTACTCGAAGAGCACGACCTGGCGGGTTGAATCCGCATCCGCACCCGCTTGAGCCGAGCCCGTTTTCCCGCGACGGGCTTTTTATTAACTGCTTTTCTTCAGCATTTTTCACATTTCCTGCATAGCTCACGCTATATTCCATTCCTCCTGCTGCGACCTGATGCTGGCGCCAGAGAGACATCATCTGTGGCCTCGGCCGCTAGACATGAGTCCGACAACAGTAT
>JAEZKS010000028.1 GCA_023436075.1 Methanobacteriota archaeon | reverse complement strand
ATGTAACTCTGTGTCCTGATACATGTATGATGCATACGTCATCTGCTAGTGAGATCAGGATGACCGGGAAGTTCCAATCGTTCCGGAGAGTTTCGCATTTTCCGCAGGTAACGTTCAATGCTACGAGCACTATAGTTTTATTTTAAACTGATCGGGGCGTCGACAGCCCTTTTACGGATCAAATTCGTACGATTAGAATCAAATGGGTGTTGAGGTGTAGAGATGGCTGGAAAAGACAAAGGAGCGATGACTGTCCGCGAGGCAGGCCACAAGGGCGGCGAAACGACACGCCAGCGCTACGGGGAAGGTTTCTACGAGGAAATCGGCCGCAAAGGGGGCAAACGTGGCGGCGAGACCACCAAAGAGCGCTATGGGGGCGGCTTTTACGAAGACATTGGCCACAAGGGCGGTCAGAAAGTAAAAGAGCTGATCGAGCGCGGCAAAAACATGCGGCAGGGAAAATAGCATAATCTTCTCTGTCGTTACCCTTTAATTACGGTTTGCCTGGCATGCTGTGCCATAATTATCAGTTTTTCGATTGATACAGGTTACCTGCCAGATGCTTTTCATGGACAGATGCAATAAATCTTCCCATTGGCAATTTTAGACGCGTTTTAATCGAGCAAGATTAAAAAAGAATAAAATTTTAGGGATTATATGGCATAGAGTGGGGTGTTTTTAGATATGGCTGAGCGTAAAACAGAGATGACAGTAAGAGAAGCCGGACACAAAGGAGGCTCCACCACGAAGCAACGCTATGGTGAAGGCTTCTACGAGGAGATCGGCAAGAAAGGCGGCAAAATAGGAGGCAAGAAAGGCGGCACTACGACCAAGCAGCGCTATGGCGAGGGCTTCTACGAGGAGATCGGCTAGAAAGGCGGTCAGAAAGTCCGAGAGCTCATCGAGCGCGGCAAGGCTGCCATGGGCGAGAGCAAACCCTCAAGCCGCAAGAAATAGAAAAACTGGTAAAAACGGGTTCCCAACCTTTATTTTTTGATAACACCATGGGCATGACGGGCACAACGGACACAATTTGGTCCGGTTAAGGCTGCCCTGAAACGGCTCCATGGTGTTCATCGTGCCCATCGCGCCCATAGTGTCAATTTTCATACGCCTTTCTCAGCATGATCGGCGCCATGATCGAAAGGACGAGCACGACCAGCGCCAGGACGGAATATAGCCTGGTGTCGATGACAGGCCCTCCGCCGTCGGGCGGGATCATCGTCAACCCGATCTGACCGATGACCAGCGTGTATTCGCCCATGGGCATCATGGCGAGGGACATCTTGTGCATCTCTTTCTGCTTGTAGTCGCCGATCATTGCCGCGGAGAGGTACGTCATCAGGTACTTGCTCGCCATCACGGCCAGGAGAAGTCCGAGGAAGAGAATTACGTCGATGGGGATGCTGGCGATCCACATGTCGACGGGGGTGGATGTGAGCAGCTCAAAAACGTCGATGCGAACGCCAGTGTACACGAAGAAGATCGGCACGAAGAAACCCTCGCAGATGGCCTCGATCTTCGGTGTGATCACTTTATAGGACAACTGCGACCGCGCCAGTATAGTGCCGGCCAGAAAGGCGCCTGATACCGAGGCGATGCTCACGCTCTCGCCCAGGTAGGCGATGAAGAACATGAGGATCAGCGAGAACGCGATGATCGGCTGCTCATCCCGAGATTTTCTGGAGAAGTCGATCAGCCTGTCGGATATGGCCCGGCCGAAGCTAAGCACGAAGATGATGAAGCCCAGCACGCCCAGGAAGAGCACTACGGCAGACCTGATATCGATGGTAAGGAACAGGAATGATGTGAACAGGGAAAGCGCAATGATGGCATATATGTCATCGGACACGCCAGCGGCCATGACCATCTTGAAGACTTTGCTATGCCGGTCGCCATACCCGGAAAGGACCATGAAGCCGATGGCCGTGGACGTCGAGATGAATGATACCCCGACGAGCAGGGACGATTCGAGGGAGAAACCCAGCAGCGCGGTGATCACGGCAGTGGCGGCGAAGGTCACAGTGCCGCCGGCTATCGAGACCAGCGCCGCCTTGTAGACCATTTCCCCCATGACTTTTTCCAGGTCGACAGAGAGGCCCATCATGAACATCATGAAAAGAATGCCGATGTCGGTGAACATCTGCAGATCGTAGTTCAGGGACGTCATATGTTGCGGATCGACGACAATGAGCCTGAGAACCATCGGGCCGAGGACAATGCCCGCTATCATCTGGCCGATCAGCGGCGAAAAGCCCAGTCTTCCGACTATATCGCCCAGTATCTTGCCAAGTAAGAGCATGGCAAGCAAGGCTATGATCAGGCTTGCGTCCACAAGGCTCCGTCCACTCTGCTACCAGTTGACAGAGCAGCGTGTTTCTATTTATACTTGTCACTGCTGTTCGCCGAAGCAAACGCCTTTTTAAGCTTCAGCGCATCCTCTTCCAGCAGCGGCGACTCGCAAATGACCGTGGCATCGCGTTCTCGCCGGACGAGCGCACGCGCGAACTTCTCCGTGTCCGGCCCGCCTTCGCCCAGCGGCAGATGGCGCACCTCTCTGCGGCCCTTGTGCTCGATGCCGGAAAAGTGTATGTGATATCCGCTCTTCGTGGCCCTGTCAACCTGGTCAAAGATTTCCTCGAAATCCTCCACCGACTTCAATCCACCGTCCGTGCGGGCGTAGATGTGAGCGATGTCGATCACCACGCCGGTGCCCGGCACCTTGCGGACGATTCCGAGGACGTCGTCGAGGCTGCCGAACTCGCCCTCGTCGCCCATGGTCTCGATGCCAAGAGGGACCGATATGCCTTCCTTCTTCAGCGACCCAATCAGTTCCCGGAAGCTGGCGGCGACCACGTCGGGCAACTCTTCCCTCGCGGCATGGATCGTGACCATCGACGCGCCGAGCCCTGCTGCTACACGGGCAGACTTCATGATCCATTCCTTGCTCTTTTCCCGCGTCTGCTCGCTCTTGCTGGCGAGGTTGATATAATAAGGTGCGTGGACAGAAAGGCTGATGCCTTCTTTCCTGGCCACCGCAGCGCTTGCCGCCGCGGCCTCGGGCTTCATGTACACGTTCCGTCCGAACTGGAGCTCCATGGCGTCGAGCCCCAGCTCGCGCAGCCTGGCGATGCCTGCTTCCGTGCCCTTGCCCTTGGCGCTGTGCGGGATTCCCGCGATGCCGGTCCTGATCATGATCTCTCACGATCTTATCACGGGAGAGGACAAATACATGATGCTACAGGAAAAGAAAAGATATCCGACAGTTATAGACGCGTTTCGCACGCATGCGCGACCGCCTCGACGACATCTTCCGCGTTGCTTACGACAATTGCACCCTGCATCTTGAGCGTCTCCAGCAGCGTCGATGCTTTGCCGTCGGTGAAGTCCCGCGCCTCCGCGCCCTCGACCAGCACGATCGGCTTCTTTCCGGAGAATTCGACGACATCCTCAAGGTTCTTCATGTTGCCCCATCCGAAGGGCACATCGCTGATTACGATAACGTCGGCCGTGCTCATCGCATCGATATTCTGGGCGCCCGACTCGGGCGTTATAGGCGAGAACGGCGCCTCAGTGATCGTCTTTACTCCTAGTTCGGCCGCGACATCGTAGTCAGAGTCCAGCACGTTCAGCACGCCGGCAGACAACGTATAGCCCTGCGACGCCAGCGCATACAGGAGCCTGGACCCGGTGCCTGCGCCGGAAACCACATGGACTTTCAGGCCGCCATTGGCCGCCTTGCCGGGCTTTGTCGTGTTCATCAGCGTGATATAGATCGACCCTGTCAGCGGATGGCGGCGCACCATCACATCGGCCTTGAAGGCTTTGCGAATATGATCGCGGGTGAGCACTTCGGAAGGAGCGCCCGCGGCCTGGACAGTCCGGCCACTAAGCAGGATGAGCC
>JAEZKS010000024.1 GCA_023436075.1 Methanobacteriota archaeon | reverse complement strand
TGGTGAGCGACATGAAGCAGGCGGGAGCGGGCGTCTTCCCAGGCTGCGCTCCATGAATATAGATCGCCATATTTTCCGGGTGTTGCCTTAATAAAGAAATACACCTTGCTGTCCTTTACGGCCCATGCTGATCCAGACCTTTCCCATATCGATCCGGTATCTGCTTTTGTCTTTCAACACTGTTTTTGCTCTCAATCGATTTTCTGTCTCCAGCATCTCTTCCTCTTGCCGTTTTCTGATGCATCGATCACAAGCCTGTGATATCGTCAGTTGACGACAGGTACTACTCAGCCCATTTATCTGCGGCCACATGGCACTATCCGGCGCACGGCTGCCGTATTTTAGTTATCTGCCCCAGGCCTCTGGAAAACAATCACCATGGCCAGGTAACAGTGTATTGCTTGTGGACGTACCATGTTAGATTCGACCGTGCGTCGTGGCAATCTATTCTTATGGCTTTCCTGATATAAATGTTTTTATTAAACAATCACTAGTAGTTTGATAATTTTATTGTACAAATTGATTAAACTAGTAACATGTGACTCGACTTTTCGGCGGCTCTACCCGCTGGCCGATGACTTCCGATACGCCTGACAAGCGACGAAAGATGTCAGGCGTCATTAGGCTTATGAGCGAATGTCACTGCAATCTCCCGTGTTGGCGTCCCTATTGTATCCTGCTGGATCAAAACGACGATCTTTCTGCACTGGCTCTACGATACAAATCATCATCGTGAAGGGTTGCCATCGACATGGCAGAATAGCTTCATCAGTATATCAAAATAGTTAAACAATAACCATTATGTTAACAATAATATTATATACCGGCCGGTATATCATGGGTTATTAAGCGATAGTTGACGGCTACATTCAGAGCGGTCTCATGGGCATGGTGTCCGGGATCTGAGAAGGCGATTTTATGAGCAAGAAGTACTACTTCAACACCAGAGATTTGTTACTGATCGCAGTCCTGAGCGCCCTCGGCGGCGTGACCTCCACCTATGTCGCCTACATCGCCACCACCCTTGGACACCTGACAGGCATCCCGTTCAGCGGCCAGCTCCTGTCTGGCATCCACGTCATGTGGATAGTTCTGATCATGGTGCTCGTGGACAAGAAGGGTTCAGGCGCCGTGGCCGGGTTAACGAAGGGTTTCATCGAGTTCATTACCGGGAGCTGGCACGGGATTTCGGTGATCGTGCTCTCGGTTGCGGAAGGTATCTTCGCCGAGCTTGGGTTTTGGCCTTTCAAGAAATACCGGACTGTCTCTTACCTGATAGCTGGCGGCCTGGGTGCGTGGGCCAACCTCCTGGTCCAGCAGGCGCTGTGGAACCAGTTCGGCACGCCGGACTTTTTCGCCCTGGTCAGTGTCTTCGCGTTCTTCTCAGGTGTCCTGCTCGCCGGCTGTCTGGCACTGGGCATCGTGAATACGCTCTATGTCTCCTCTGTGGTGAAGAAGCCGGAGAGCCGGCGCGAGAAAAACAGCCTGCCGCTCGTCGCCGTCGCCATCGTGGTGAGCATTGCAGCTATCGTCGTGGCTGCGCATTATATCACGGCGAGCGCGACGAATGATGATGCGGGGACTTCTGACTCGCTGACCATGTTCAACGTCTCCGGCAGGGTTTCCAGCCCGCAAGTCTTCGACCTGCTCTCGTTCGAGAGCCAGTTCGTGACCGAGACGGCCAAGAATAATGACAAGAGCGGCACGTCCAGGAACTATACCGGCATATCCGTCTGGTACTTCTTACAGCAGGCCGGCATATGGGATAATGCCACGAGGATCGAATTCGTAGGGACAGACGGGTATAAGCAGTCGCTTTCCATGTCAGACATCAAGGGCCGCGATGACGTCCTCATTGCCTACGACAATGGCTATTGTCTGCTGGTAGTGCCGCAGTCGCCGTTTTTTAACGTGTGGGTAAAAATGATCTATCGGGTTAATGTGTACTGAAGGTGACCATTCGGCCTTGATCGGCCAGGTTTCGCAAGGTGTGCGCCATGATGATGGCAAGGTATGAAAAAGGAAACTCGGTTCTGCACCGTCTCAACCCCGTGACTAAGCTCTGGGCGTTGTGCGTATTCAGCATATCCATTTTCCTCTTCGAAAGCGTCGCCATTGAGCTTGCATGCATGGCTGTCATCGTCCTGATGGCCATAGCGATTCGGTCCAGGTCGGCGCTGGCGCTGCTGAAGTCGAAGTTCGCGCTTTTTCTGGTAGTATGGCTGTTCATCATGCAGGTGCTATTTATGGCGGGGGGAGAGGTGCTATTCTCGATACCACTGTACTTCACCACTATCTCCGTCACCAGCCTGGGCGTCATGAAAGGGCTGCTGATCGTGCTGCGGTTCCTCAGCATCATCGCGGGCAGCATGCTGTTCGTGTCGACGACCGATCCTGCCGAGCTTGCCTACGCCCTCATGAAGGCGGGTCTCCCATACCGGTACGGCTTCATGCTGATCACAGCGCTCCGCTTCATGCCGGTCTTCGAACTGGAGATGAACACGGTAGCGACCGCCCAGGTAGCACGGGGCCTCGAGATCGACCGGGGCGGAGTGAAAGCTCTGTTCAAGTCCATCAGCTATACGTTCGTGCCTCTCATAGGATCGGCGCTGACCAAGGTAGATTCTCTGGTCATCTCTATGGAAGGACGGGCTTTCAGCTGCCGTCAAACACGGACATTTACACGGGATAGCCGGTTCACGCGGCTGGACGCAGCCATCATTGTCATCTCGTCTCTTACGCTGGTATTGTTGTTGGCAAACAGTCTGCTGGGTCTGGTCCCCATGCCACGTCTCACAGGCTGACCTGGATTTCTGAAGGTGATTAAGTTGGGCATAGAATCCTCTCATTCAAGCATTCGCCCGATGATAGACGTCAGAGACTTCTCGTTCTCTTTCGATGGGTCTGCGGGCAAGGCACTGGATCACGTAAGCCTGACGATCGACGAGGGAGATTTCGTGGTCATCACCGGGCCTTCGGGCTGCGGGAAATCGACGCTGGCCATGGCCATCGGCGGCTTCATACCTCACGTCGTGCCCGGGAAATCAGAAGGCACCGTGCAGGTCGATGGCCGGTCGACGGAGAATGGGAGCCTGTCCGACCTGTCCGTTCTGGTTGGCATCGTGCAGCAGGACCCGGAGTCGCAACTATGCACGCTGAGCGTGGACGACGAGGTTTCCTTCGGCCCGGAGAACCTGTGCTTTCCCGTGGAAGAGGTGATCACGCGACGGGACGATGCGCTGGCTATGGTCGGCGCCTCCCGGCTGCGCGGCCGGGACGTACACACGCTCTCTGGCGGAGAGAAACAGCGGATCGCCATTGCGTCGATGCTTGCCGTCAGGCCCCGTGTGCTCATTCTTGATGAGCCCACTTCGAACCTCGACCCGACCGCCACGGCCGACGTACTGGCAGTCATCGACCGGCTGCGAAAAACCACTCGCATGACCATCGTCGTGATCGAGCACAAGCTCGACCGGGTTATCCCGATGGCCGGTCGCCTGATCATCATGGACAGGGGTCGAATAGTCCTGGACGGGCCGCCCGGCGAACTGCTTGAACGGCACCGGGAAGAGATCAAAAGTCTGGGCATCAGGATGCCTAACGCTGACGGGCAGGATGCCGTCAGCGTCCGGGATCGCAAGCGCGCGCTGTCCGGCGAGACCGTCCGTGTGGATAACCTCCGCTTTGGCTACGACGGGCGAGAAGTCCTTCACGACATTTCCTTCCGTGCCTCTGGCGGAGAGATCATCGGCATCGTGGGCCCGAACGGCTCCGGCAAGACCACCTTTCTCGGGCACCTGCTGGGAGTGCACAAGCCCACGCAGGGCCGGGTAGTGGTCCTGGGAGCGGACACGAAGGGCTGCAAAGTATCAGCGATGGCCAGGCAGGTAGGCTACGTCTTCCAGAACCCGAACCATCAGATCTTCGAGCGGACGGTCCGCAGCGAAGCGGCATTCTCCAGCGTCAACTTCGGCATAGAACCTGCCAGGCGCGATGCACTGGTCAATGCTGCACTGGAACGATTCGGATTGAGTGTATATGCGGACAGGCCCCCGCTGGGGCTCAGCTTCGGGGAGAAGCGTCGACTAAACGTATGTTCTGTGCTTCCTCCGGGCCCCGAAGTGCTCGTCCTCGACGAGCCATTCGTCGGCCAGGACTATGCGAACGTCGTCCGGCTGATGAAAGCGCTGTGCGGGCTGCGGGCCGATGGCAAGACGATCATCCTGGTTTCCCACGACGTAGACATGGTCTACCGTCACTGTGACCGGCTGGTGCTCTTTAGCGAGGGCAACATACTGGTCGACGACGCCCCGGACCTGGCTCGACAGGCCATAGAGAAGCTGGGCATGGACGACTATCTGCCGTCGAACGGACGATCATACGACCCTGACTCGGACTAATATAAGGTGACAGACATGGACATAGAACTCGTACCTGAAAACATTCGCCTCCTGATCAACTCCCGGAGGCTGCTCGATGTGGTCAGCCTGGCCACTGATCTCGGGCTTTTCTCGATGATACGGCGGGAAACGACCTTGCCGACGCTGTCTGCAATGATGGGCATCGACGAGCCGTTCGTCAAATATATGATGGACGTGCTATGCAGCTTCGGCTATGCTGAGGCTGTTTCCGCTGCCAGCGGCGGGATCGCATACCGGAGCACGCCTGTATCCGTCCAGTACCTGGACTCCGGGAGTCCCCTGTTCATCGGCATGGATGTCCTTGAAAGCTGCGAGACTGGTACCCTGGTGGGCGGATACGCACGTAACGGTCCGGTGATGCCCTCGATCGATAAAAGCTACTGGCTGGAAAGCCGGATAAGGAACATCGCAGGGGTCGCATTGCTCGGTGGCCTGCAGTCGACCATGGCAGCCGTCGACCTGTCAGGCCGGCAGAGGATGCTGGACATCGGCGGAGGACATGGTCTTTATAGCATTTTTTTCACGATGAAGTACCCGGGACTGAAGGCGACGATCGTCGAGCTTCCTGAGGTGGCCATCGTCGCGAGCGACTATGTGAGGCGCTGCGGCGCGGAAGGATCAGTGAATGTAATCGAGGCCGACTATCACGACTTCAGGCCCGAGTGCCTGTACGACGTCGTCTTCATTTCTAACGTGGCAGCATCGGCCAAAGAGCTGGGCATCCTGCTGGGCATCGCTTCCGGGTGTCTCAAGCGTGAAGGCATGCTGGTGCTGCGAAACTACGTCTCCGACGCGCCTGCCGATCCGTGGTCTTCCGTCACATTGCTGGAGCGGTACAGCCGTCGTGGTATAAAAGGACTCACTACCAGTGAGCTTGCCGGAGCCATGGAGGCAAGCGGCCTGTCTGGCATTGCCATGCTCGCATATCATGACTGCACCGTGCTGCTATCGGGAGTGAAAATATAGCTAGTCCCCGACGATGCGTGCTGCGAGGATAGTCATGAAACGAAAAATGTTGTCATCCAGGACATTGCAGGCTCTGGCCCGTACCAAACTGTGCATGAGCTTCGTCCAGAGTGGCATGCCGCTGAAGGAAGCCCTCAATGAGGCACATATTCTGCGTCCGACTTACGACAAATATCTGCCTGTCATTAAAAAAATGACTCCGCAGCAACTGATCGAACTGCCTGTCCCGGCAAAAAGAAAAAAGCAGGGTAGCCTGTAATTTTTTTACAGGTCGCTGAGCTGTCTGACTTTTACTGTCGTACTTTACCTTACGAAACGGTAATGACGCTGAGGTTCTGTACCCAGATGCCCGAAGCCTCGTTCGGCATCAGGTTCCGCAATCCGGTGTCCGTGGTGAACCCGATCATCGTCCCGGTGTCCGAGGTGACGTTACTCAGGGGGATGGTCTTGTTGTATGCGTCCAGGCCACAATAGAAGTTGATCTTCGTCACGCCGCTCTGTATTCCCGCCTTGTTCAGCACTGCATTGAGGGAAACGGCATCACATTCGACATATTTCGTTTCTCCATGGACTTTCAGCGTGTAGTTGACGTGCGTAACTCCTATCGACTTCAGGTCAGCCATAGTCAACGAGAGGGGCGTGTTCACGCTACCCTTCACATCGAGCACCACCTGCCCGGGGGTGGCCGTCGGCGTCGGCACAGGCGTCGGGGTGGGAGTCGCATTGTCTGACTCTCCTGACGAAGTGCAACCCAGCACCGCAGATGCGGCGAGCAATACCAGTAATATTATTGTTATCGTTAGCGGGTTCATTTTACTCATA
>JAEZKS010000076.1 GCA_023436075.1 Methanobacteriota archaeon | reverse complement strand
CATGAACAGCCCTCTAATCATGCCGCCAAGGACGTAGGCCACGACCATGGACGAATAATGCATGGACGTGGTCAGCGGGTCTTCGATGTACCCGGTGTCCCGCGACTGGAAGATCGAGTAAGATGGGTTGATGTACGCGTGAATGATCACCTGCATCATGACCAGGCCAGGCAGCATGAACTGGATGTAGGAGTGACCGGCCATTTCCGGAATGGCCGCGCCGAGCGCATAGCCGAAGGCGAAAATGTACAGGAAGGTCGATACGATGCTGGGCAGTACGGTGCGGTTGGGCTTCCGCGCGAAACGGATGATCTCCCGCTTCGTCATCGTCCACATGGCGACGAGTTCCTTATTCACGCAGCTCACGTCCCGTCAGTTTCAGGAATACGTCTTCGAGGCTCGCCTCAGTGACGTGCATCGACTTCGCCGGAACCCCCGCAGCTTTTAGCCTGTCGAGAATCTTGATCACGGCAGTGTCCGGATCGGTGACGCGTACGCTCAGCGTGCTGTTCTTCCACCAGACACGGATGACCTCAGGGATAGTCTTGAGGTCGGGAATAGTGTCGCTTGCGACCTTGATCTCGACGAGGTTGCCGCTGCTCGACGTCTTCTTGAGGCTCTCTGGGTCGCCGAGCGCAATGATTTTCCCATGGTCCATGATCGCCACTCGATCGCACAGCGACTCTGCCTCTTCGATGTAATGGGTAGTCAGGATGACTGTGATGCCGAGGCCTTTCATCTTCATGAACATGTCCCAGAGGCTATGCCGGAGCTGCACGTCGACGCCAGTCGTGGGCTCGTCGAGAAACAGCACCTGTGGCCTGGTCATCAGCGCCCGACCGATGAGCAGTCGGCGTTTCATGCCCCCGGACAGCTTCGTGCACGACGTGTCTGCCTTCTCCTTCAACTCCAGGAATTCGAGCACCTCATCGGCCCGTGTATTGCGATCTGCCTTAGGCATCCCGTAGTAGCCGGCGTGATAGGTGAGTATGTCCTTCGTGGTCAAGTTGTCGTCGAAATTGAAGTCCTGTGGCACGACGCCGATCAGCTCGCGGGCGGAGTACTGCTCTTTTACTATATCTCGGCCCAGGATGGCGGCGCTCCCTGCCGTGGGCGTGCACAGGCCGACCAGCATGCGAATCAGCGTAGTCTTGCCGGCCCCGTTGGGGCCCAGCAGCCCGAAGAACTCGCCCGTTCCGATGTCGAGGTCGAGATGGTCTACTGCGACAAGCTTGTCGAATGACTTGGTCAGGCCGCGGATCTCGATCGCTTTTTCCGGAGACAACAGTATTAGAATTACCTGAACTACTTTAAAGGTTACCTGAGATTTACCTTGCAGAAGCCTGAAAGATTTTCGGCTGTACCGTCCAGCGGCTATTATTTTTTCGATCTATACCATCTTTCATAGTCCTTGTGATCGGCAAAACAGCGAATGACGAACAGCTTATCTTCCTCTATCTGGTAGACGATCCTGCCCTGCCCGATTTCTTCTATATTGAATGGCATGCCAAATTTCATGTGCCTGCGCGGCGGTATTTGTGCTATTTTCATGACACGCTTCAAAAAGAAGAGATAGGTAGTATTATCCATCTCGCTCAGGTCATCGAAAGCCTGCTCCCGGATATTGACTTCCATTCTATCACAGGCCACGTTTCTTCGCTTGTTCCTTCACTACTTCATCAAGCGTGTAGACCTTTGTCTTTCCCGACTCGATATCCGCCATAGCCTCTTCGACGGCTTTATGAACCAGCAGTACCTCTTCCTCGTCGATTTGTCTTTCATAGGCAACTAATGCCTGCCGGATGACTTCAGTCTGATTTCCTGCGTAGCCTTTATTAATGATTTTTTCAATGATGGCTTCATAAGGAGTGCCGAGATTGACGTTCAGCGCCATGATATCTCCTATGATCATTGAATGTGCATTATGTATATAGTCATTGTGCATTATAATCTCTCTCGCGATACATATTTTCAAACATTTGCATATAAGTCTTTCGTATAACAGAGGCTTATAAGGGCGCCATAAGAGAAGACCGGCAGCTTAGATATGAGGGCCCGACGGCTCGATCACGCGCGCAGGCGCTTATCAGGGGTCGGACATGCAATGTGAGCGCGGGACTGGCAATGCGCTGAGAAAGCAGAGCGCGGTTTAAGGCCGCAGCGAGCACGGCGGATGCGCAGCGAACGCAGCTTCTATTATTAGTGGAAAGCGTTTTAATCGTCTCTCTGGCTCCGGACCTTCTTGGCTCCTTTATTAAAACAGTACTCCTCTGCTCTATTTTCCTCCTGTGCTCTACCTCTGCTCCGTGTAACTCCTTAGCTCAGCAACGGGAGACGAGGGAGGCTGACGGAGCTATGGTAGAGCACAGGAGGAAAATGGGCAATAGAGAATGATTTTTTAAGAAGGAGTTCAGGAGATGAGAAGATAGGGAGGACGAATATGTCCCGGTCGCGCGCACGAGAAGCGACCCCGGAGTTTGCCGTGAAGTACCATCCTGATCTGCCCGGAAAAAATGAGTTCATTCAAGCCTTTCAGAAACGACCATAATTCTTGCGCCGAGATTCCGCCATGTGTACGCTGACCGCTTTCACGAACTCCTGTCGCTTCGCACGCGTCTCGTTGCCGAAATGGAATTTTCGACTTCCTGCGATGGTCTCCACTAAAATGGTTCTTTTCGCCGTGAAGAGGAATGTGAGAAGACATGCACCTGCCAGCGCAGCCACTGCCATGCCAATTGTCCTCGTGACGAGGGAAACTATATCCCCTGCTGATCGGATCGGGCTGCCAAAGTCAAATAGCGAGCTGATCGACACAGCGTCTGGTATCGGGTTTTCGAAAATCCCTGCATATGGATTGTTGTCAGATAGACCGCCATCGGGCATGGGGTCAGCAATAGGTAGTAGGCTATCGACGGGCTGCTGGTCGCCTGTGGATATCAGGCCGCCGGCTGATGGTATGAGATCTGCTGGCACGATGTTTGAATACATCTGCCTGATGAAATGAGCCATGTAATCGTCTACGCCGCCGGCTACGTCTTGAGAGATTCCGGGGGCGTACAGGCTTATGCAGAGACAGATCATGGCAATGAGCAGGAGGAAAGCGCCTCTGATGCCCCATTTCCATTTAAGGATGTAGAAATCGCCTATCGAGATGATGTACCTGTATTCTATGTCGCTGTATCCCCGCGGTCCCGCGTGAATGATCCGCGAGCTGGTGGCGGCCAGATCTTCCCTGCCTCGGAAAAGCCTCTTTCTCACGAGCGCTGCGTCTACCGTTTCTCCGTCATTGAGATAGCCCTCAAGACCCACCATTGTCAATCCACCTTTTAGAGGGTCAGTGTTGAATGTATAAAAATAATATTATCTAATTATGCGGTTATGTATTGAGAGTCGGATAATAAACTGACAAGCATAAATATCAATAGATCAGCCGTAATTGAATAAACGCTCGTACTCTTTGTGAGACATCCAGTCAATGATAACAGCTACGGTGTTCTCTCCGTCCTCGATGACAAAATACAATAATCGCCATCCGCCAGGAAGATCATACTTCCATAAGTTGTCTATTTGATACTTCTTTTTATATTCATGAGGGATGATGTTTTTCTGTATCTGTATACCACAAAAGACATTATCCTCGAGCCGGTCAATGGCATTATTTATAGTCGTAAGCCTGTACTGGTCTTCAGATGTGGAATTTTGAAGCTCTGATAACTTCTTTTTGACGGACTTGTCCGCAAGACCGACTATATTTTTCATGAATATGCAACTACTAAGTTGCATATGATTAATTATTAATTTACCGATAAATGTAATTAAGACAAAGTTATTTTCTTATTATCAGATCTTCGCTTTCTAAGTATTTCTTAACTAATTCCGGGTTCCACGTCCATCCGATGGTACCTTCTCTGTCCATGGCGATTTTATGTGATTCCAGGAGATAATCTATGATCACACAATAAGTCTGATACATCATCTTTTTCGGAAGATTTTCCCATAACGACCTCTTTTTATATTCGCCACTGTGCTCCCTGATAAAATCCTCGACCATCCTGATCGTGTCGAGTTTGGGCTGGTGAATGACCTTTCTTTTTTCTGCAGGGCTTAACATGTCTGCCTCGATTTGTTATATAAGTCTATATAACATGATGGTATTAAAATTTATCTGCATCGGCCGAATTGCTCAGCGAATCGATGAGGTACTATAAGGCTGCGAACGCAATGAGGATTAAAAGAGGTTACATCTATATGTTTTAACGTCTCTGCGTTCTCTGCGGGAATAACGGTTCTATAGTATTCGGCGCTAAGCCTAACCAGGGCAGCGTCGCTAATCCTGTCAGTACAATGCGCGGCACGATATTCTCGCAGAGATCGCAGAGGAGGCGCAGAGAACGCAGAGACGATAATTTTCATGGAACGCAGAGACTGGTTGGAATAGTGCTCAGAGAATTAAGGCCTTAGAGGACTATACGCATGGATTTTTTATCCAATGAAAACTTATTTACATATTATCGTATATTAGTATATGGTCATATAATGACAACTACCCAATATCAAGAGCCACCAGAATACGTGAATCGAATAGGTGACCAGGTCTTTGACGCTGCAATACAGGTACATAAAAGATGGGGCCCGGGACTCCTGGAGCATTTCTACCAGAGAGCACTTTATCATGAACTAAAGAAAAACGGGCTAACTGTAGAATCCGAAGTATATCTGCCGATTGATCTGGATGGAGAAATCGTAAGAGATGCCTACAAAATGGATTTACTGGTCGAGAATGAGGTTATCGTCGAATTGAAGGCAGTAGAGAAACTTACGCCAGTTCATTTTCAGCAAATAAGAACCTACCTGAGGATTAGTAAGAAACAAGTGGGATACCTGATTAACTTCAATACTTCACGCGCAGTAGACGGAATTAACCGGCAGGTCATGTCTCCTAAAGAATAATCATCTCTGCGTTCTCTGCGCCTTCCCTGCGATCTCTGCGAGAATATCGTACTACGCAAGCCTTTATATGGCTATGGTGCGTGCCCTGCTATGACGGCACGGAACTAGGGCGAAGTTTCATTCCCGCAGAGACGGCGCAGAGAACTCTGTTGATGATAAATATAGTTTTCAAGTGAGTGCCATGAAAATCGGTCCTGTTTGGCATGCGTCGTACTAGATGCTCGCAGAGATCGCAGAGGAGGCGCAGAGAACGCAGAGACGAACGAATAGAATCGTCTGATAACGAAATATAGTCAGGAAGAGGTAATGTTTAATGAGGTCCGACAACCATCAACAGCCTCGCCACTGGCATTCGCACGCGCGCGACCGAGCCGTCGGGTTCTCTTGTTTAGCCGTCGGGTTCTCTTGTTTAGGTCGTCGGGCTCTTTTGCTAAGCCCGCGGCTTCTTATACAGGACTACAACTCAAACTTCTCTCCGATATTCAACCTTTTAACGACATATGACCCGCCGAACTGATCTTCGAACCACTGGCTCTTCTCTGTGTGCACCGGGATTATGACGTCAGGGTCAACATTATCGATGACCTTGATGATATCCTCTTTAGCTGCATGCCCTGACGTGTGGAATCCCGTATCGAAGTACGGCCTTATTTTTCCGTCTTCCGCCCGGATGTCGAAGCCCGCAGACTTCAGTCCCAAGCGATCGAGCCAGTTCTTCAGTTTTATGAAATCGATAGCCTGCTCTTCGCTGTGCGCTTCGGATGACGAATAGATATACGTGCCGGCATCTGGCCGGATGTCGATGAGGTCGCTCATGTCGAAGAATGAAAACGAAAGGATGAACCCGTCGAGGTTTTTCCTGACATCGTTTGCAGTGACATAGCTAAGAGTTTCCCGTCCGTTCAGGTACCTTTCCCATACGTTGGTTCTCCCTTTGACTTCGCTATAGACAAGGAGGTCGTCCAGGAAAGCTGGCCCGTCAGCGCATTTGATAGCGTGCAGCGCATAGGCGTCTTTCATTGTTATGACTAACTGACGTCCTGTTTTCCTGGCGATCTCCATGAATGTCTTCATCCGCTCGAAGTTCCTTGCCGAATAGTCAGCGACAACTATCCCTTGTGCCTCTTCGGCTGTCTTCTGGCAGTTTTCTTTGACGTCTCCTTCGTCGACCGTATTATCCCCTTCCCTGCCAGCACGGGTGCCTTCTATGATTAGCGTGGACGCGTCCCTGGCTTTCTCGATAAACTTCTCCAGCTCAGTATCGCCACGCTTGCCTATCCTGAAATCGCCAGTATAGGCAATGCTGCCATTTTCCGAGTCGAGCACATAGGCAAGGGCGCCGTAGATCGAGTGGTCCATCTTGAAAGAACTCACTTTGAAAGATAGCTTCAGTTCGTCAAAACAGCAGATTTTGCCGGGCTTCATGCTGCCCTTATGTTCTGTCGCTTTGTTTTTTGTAGCTTTTTTCGATGGGTCCTCCGGTCGCTGGTGGACGAACTCGGCGAGGGCTTCTGGCATGGTTGACTGGCACGCGAGATCACGGGAGACATAATTTTTAGCCGATCCGGACAGGTATATCCCATCGAATTCGGGCTCTCTGATCGACATGTAGGGGATGTCGGTGCTGACTTTGGTATTCGAAGAGTCCCTGATAGCCTTCAATATTGCAATGCTAATCGGAGACGCCATGATCGGAATTTTGGCATCGAGTAAGGCAATATGGCCACTGTGATCTACATGCGCATGGCTGAGAAGCACTGCTTCGACATTTAATTTAGGATATGACCTGATGGTGGGCGCAAGGTCTGACGTGATCAGATCGTCCCGGTAAATGTCGAGCCGGGGAATTATGTCCAGGCATGCGAGATCGTAAATGCCGCTGGTGTCCCTTTCCTTAAGAAACTCATCGAAAAAGGCGCCGTGTCTGGCAAAATTCATACCAAAGTCGAGAAAGACACCTCTGCCGTTCTCTTCGACATAGATTTTGTTACCGCCGATTGTGTCAAGGCCATCAAAGATCGTAATCTATGCCATATCAAGCACTTATAAACACTTCGATTGTCGATGGCTTATACTATTTCCTCTGGAAAACTCGACTGAAGATGATTCTTATGCTGGCCTGCTATCAACGGCCTGTTTCACGATATGCATTTTTCAGATAGCATGATTCTTCAAATAACCCTGCGACAGTGCCCTGTTTCTGTCGATGATACCGCGGGTAATCTTCAGTTCTTCATCCATGAGCGCGATGTACTTGTCCCGGGGCCGCACGTACTTCCTCGTCGTGCCCGGCTTTCCCTCTTTGACAGCGATGACTTCCACGATCGGCATTCCTCTGACTTCCCGGTGGTCGGGACGCGGCCGTTCGTAAGCGGCCGTAAACCGGCAGCTACTATCGACGCCTGCCGATAATTCCTTCTCGAACGCCTCCCTGTGTACCTGGTCGGCGACGCCCTCGATGGCATTAAGGAGCGCGATTTCCTCTTCTTCCTGAAGTTCGCGTTCCCGGTGCTGGAGCATGTTGCGGATGTATCGCAGGCACCTGGCGATCAGCGATTCGCGATATGCGGATACTGCAGCCGAATGATCGATTAAGGTATCTTCCGCCATTGCGAGAACGGGCGTTTCGATTACCCCTTCGTCCATGGCTATGATCTGGTCAAAATCCCCGCCCGGCATCACGTATTCCACCGCTTCCCGATGGATGCGGTAAGATATGGATAGAAAAGCGCTGAGCAGGGCCATCTCTTCATCTTCGCGGAGCGCGTATGCATGACGAATGACGGCATCGACCACGGGCTGTTCGAGGGATTTTTTCATTGACATTTCGTGCACACCTGCCAATGACGGGTATCTTAGCCCCCTATGATCTATCGTCCATCGTTCTATATCAAAGTGTGTTTTTCTGGGTTTTTACAATTAGAAATATCTAATTACACTTTAAATTCAGAGCGGATTGTAGTCGCACTTGTTTTCCAGGTGCAGATGGTCTCTACCGGTACCGCAGATCGGGCAGGTTTCCGGGGTTTTTTCCTGCATGCCGAACTGTTTGCCGCACACGTCGCATCCCCATATGCACTTCGCTGGCGTTTCGACGTAGTCATGGCATGGCTTCACCTTCGAATATCCCTGGCGCTCGTCGATCGGGCACTCGTTCCTGTGGAAGATAACCGAGTTAATGTAGTCGATCTGTTCCTCCGTGGTGAATTTTTTGCACTCCCGTTTCTGGCCGCAGACCGGGCACGTCATCTCTTCGCAGTCCGTATCTTTCAGCGGCACCTTGAAGTACGACTTGCACTTCGGGCACTCTCGGCCTACCATGCCTGCCGGGTCGGTCTTCATCGTGTACTTGATCGGCTCTGCCATGGGTTATCAGAAAAAAGATTGGCGCTGTTAGTTTAAATTTTTATTGCCGAAATGATCTGAGGCCTTGTGTGCGATCGCTTACAGGCGGCGGAGACGAAAAGTTGATTTTCACCTGCCCTAGAAACATCCTGTTAAGATGAAACGCTACGATCAAGTGCTTCGCGGCGCGTCGGCCCGGTTCATGATCCTGAAGAGCATCGCGGCCAATGCTGGCTATAGGGCTATGGACGACGAGTTTCTCATAGAGCACCACGATCTGCTCATGATCGAATACCGAAAGCTGCTAAAGGCGGGCGCGCCTTTGTCGGAGATGCCAGGGACGTCCCCGTCGCTGCTCGACGTGAAGATCGAGATGGCAGAGCGGATGCTGGAGAACTGTCGCTTCTGCGAGCGTCGCTGCGGAATCGACCGATTCGTGAAAGCGGGTGCCTGCGGCTGCGATGCCGTTTCACATTTAGCTTCGGAATTCCTGCATAACGGCGAAGAGCCTGATCTCGTCCCTTCTCACACGATCTTCTTCGAGGGCTGCAATTTCGATTGCTCCTACTGCCAGAACTGGCCTATCGCCAGGATGATCAGAGGGCCTGTCGCTGATGCCAGTCGTCTTGCAAAGCTGATCGAGCTCCGGTACAGGCAGGGATCGACTAACGTCAACTTCGTCGGCGGCGACCCCACGCCACACCTTGCCACCGTGCTGAAGGTCATCAAAGCCATGGACGTAAGCCTGCCCGTCATCTGGAACTCGAACATGTACATGACGCCGGAGGCAATGAAATTACTCGACGGCGCTGTCGATCTGTACCTGGCTGATTTCCGCTATGGCGACGATGATCATGCCCGCCGCTATTCTGGCATCGAGTCCTACTGGCCGATCACGACTCGGAACTTCCTGGAGGCGAGAAGGCAGGCAGACGTACTTGTCAGGCTGCTAGTGCTACCAGGACACGTGGACTGCTGCGCCAGACCGATCATGCAATGGTGCGCCGCAAACCTCGGCCTCGACGTCCGGTTCAACCTGATGTTCCAGTACCATCCCGAATACCGGACAGAGAAGTTCCAGGAGATCGCCCGGGTGCTTACGGCAACCGAAGTTGCCCGGGCCATGGAACTCGCCAATAGTGCAGGACTGCGGAACCTCGTCTGATGCTCGCGGCCTCTGTGAATCACTTTTTTATTTATGGCTGCGAAATTACGTAGTATGACCAGTCTGCATAGCGTGACCAGTCCGCCTGTGAACGACGTTAACACTGCTAATTGTATCTGTCATATGTGCCCCAGCTATCCGGGCAACAATGACCCGAAGCAGTACTGCGGCCGTGGCAAGAGTGGTAAAAAGATCGAGATGGAAGGATGCCTCTGTCCGGCAGGCTGCCCGGTGTACAAAGAGTACAAGCTCAAGGACATGTACTTCTGCGCTTATGGCAAGGCAAAATAATGCGCCAGTGTTTTTATCCTTAGAAAATTATATTACATAACATGCATGCAGCCGGCACCACCGCCGAAACGGGCCTGAGAAAGCTGACTGAGTCTGAAATAGTCCGCCTGTTCGAATCGCGGATTTACGAGCGAGGCAAGGAATACTTTCTGGAAGGACGGGTAAAGCGTGCCATCGTCTATCATAACAATCTGATGGCAGACGTCAAGGGCACAGTGCCCGAAGAGTATCACATCAGCATCGAGGTGCGGGACGGCAACGTCGTCGCTTCCTGTACGTGCCCGTACGCGTTCGGATACTGCAAGCACATAGCGGCCCTGCTATATGCATGGGTGAAGCGTCCGGGCATGTTCAAGGACCTGGGCCGAAGCGAGGAGATGCTGAAGCGGCTCAGCCGGGATGAAATCGTCGAGATCGTCATTGACATGATCCGGTACGACCCTGACGTGGTCTACGTGATCAACTTGAGGCTGATGCCACGGGCTGAACTCCCGGAGTTCCTGGACCGGGAACTGGGGGCTGTTTTTTCGGAGGAATATGCCGATTACCTCAACGTGCGCGAGATCGTCAAGAAGCTAGAGATCTTCCGTGAGTACGCAGCCGACTTGCTCCGGTCCGGAGATGCAGGCACGGCGATGTCTGTCATCGCGCCGGTCATCGATGCGGTCATTGCCGGTTATACGAAGCTCGATGACGCCGACGGCCTGATGAGGAACTTCTTCGGGGCCGCACTTGAGACGCTCGGTGATGCTTTCCTTAAAACGAAGGACGAAAGTCGTCGCCGTTCGTTGTTGACCGGGGCCGTAGACTGGTATATGGACGCGGAGTGGGGGCTGGATGGACCGGTCAGGGAGTTTCTGCGTGACATCACGTTGCAGTTGAATGAAGGTCGGTTCATGGTCAATACCATCGATCTCCGGGTGGCCGACTACAGGCGGAGCCTGATCAACACCGGATCGCTATACTCCGAGGAGCATGAGTACCTCGACGAGCGGGTGCGGAGGCTGTCGGAGCTCAGGACTGAAATCATCCGCGGAAGCGGGCGGCAGATCGGGCTGTCAGGGCCGTCCGGGACATCGGGGACCTGATGGAAATCGTCGTCACGCAAGTCGGCGGTGAACCGTCTTGACGCTGCCAAAACATATGTTCTCCGGCATCGGCTGGAAGCGCATTGCTCTTTTTCTCTCGGTCATTGGCCCGGGCATCATCACGGCCAGCGTGGACAACGACGCCGGCGGCATTACGACCTATACCATAGCGGGCGCCCACTTCGGCTTCAGCCTGCTCTGGACGCTGATCCCGATCACTATTGCCTTAGTTATGGTGCAGGAGATGGGCGCCCGGATGGGCGTGATCACCGGCAAGGGCCTGTCGGACCTGATCCGGGAGAACTTCGGCGTCCGGCTGACCGTACTGCTGATCCTCGTGCTCATCGTCGCCAACCTGGGCAACACAATGGCCAATTTCGCCGGTGTGGCGGCGAGCATGGAGATCTTCGGTGTCAGCAAGTATATTGCCGTCCCGATTGCCGCCGCTCTCGTCTGGATACTGGTGGTCAAAGGGACCCACAGCATCGTAGAGAAGATCTTTCTCGTAGCCAGCAGCTTCTACGTGACCTATATCATTTCCGGTCTGCTGGCACATCCGGACTGGGGGGCGGTCGCCTCGAAGTCAGTGGTGCCGACGATCAACCTGGACCCCGGCTACATCGGCATGGTGATAGGTCTGGTCGGCACCACTATCGCGCCATGGATGCAGTTCTACATCCAGTCCGCCGTGGTAGAAAAGGGCGTGAAGCCGTCCGAGTACAAGTATACGAAGTGGGACGTGATCATCGGTTGCATGGTCACGGCGCTGGTAGCTTTCTTCATCATACTGACCAGCGCGGCCACCATTTTCGAGAAAGGCCTGGAGGTCGAGACTGCCGCAGAAGCGGCGCTGGCGCTGGTGCCGCTGGCAGGACAATACAGCGGGTGGCTGTTCGCCTTCGGCCTGTTCAACGCATCGGTATTCGCCGCGTCCATCCTCCCGCTGGCGACCGCTTACACGGTCTGCGAAGGCATGGGCTGGGACTCGGGCATCGATAAAACGTTCCGGGACGCGCCGCAGTTTTATGCGCTGTACACGCTGCTCATCGTATTCGGCGCAGCGTTCATCCTCATACCGGGCGCGCCGCTGATCACCATCATGGTGCTATCCCAGGTATTGAATGGCATGCTGTTGCCGTTCATTCTGGTGTTCATGCTCCTGCTCGTTAACAACAAGAAGCTGATGGGCAGCTACACTAACGGCAGGATATACAACTATTTTTCATGGGGATTGACGATCGCCATGACCTTGCTGACGATCGTGCTGGTGATCACCAGCATATTCCCCGGCTTGATCTGATTTTATGCCGCGGCCGGTGCCCCATGAGGCGTCAGCGCCAGCTTGGCCGCCAGCACCATCAGGATAATGCCCGACGCGATGCTGAAGATGCCGATCACCTGGGCAAGGGCGATGAGCCCGACGAATGGGTGGACCAACAGTATCATTCCCACGATCAGCGAGAGGATGCCCGCCGCTATCAGCAGTAGCTCTCCTTTCATGACCTTGCGGAAGTCGATCGCCGTGGCAATCTGAAGGATGCCGGTGATGATCCAGTAAATGCCTAGCAGGAGCGCGATTACCAGCAGAGTCCACCCGGGCAGCATGACTGCCGCAGCCGCCGCTGCCAGCGCGATCACGCCGTGCAGGAGCCGCCCGAGCCACCTCCCGTCCTTGATGGTCACCATCTGCAGCAGCATCAGTATGCCGTCGAAGAACGCGAACGCTGCAAATAGCAGCAGGAAGACCTTTAGCGATATGCCTGGCCAGAACAGAAGCGCCAGCCCGAACCCGATTGCTATGATCCCTCGCAAGAGGATGTCCCACCAGGCGACGTTCCATGACGGAAACCCCATATCCGAATAATTACTAGCATAATCCACCATACGTACACCATGGGAGTTGTGTGAAAGTGTTTTGATAAATCTGTTCGTCGATTTTTGCGCAACGCACACAGACCTCTCCCATTGATCATGCCGAAGCACGTCGGATCGGCCATTGCAAAACCATACATCGACGACCGGGCTAATAGTCTGGTATAAGACGGTGAAAAACAGCTCTTGTCTCGTCGTCAGACCTGTCGTGGCTCCACGTGCGCGACCGCAACGATTGCTCGTGTATAAGCGGCGGTTGATCGTGTCTCTGCGAAAGTTGCTCGTCTCTTATCAGTGACTATGTAGATATTTTCGCTCGTTCCGGCAATCATCTTAAACTTAACAATTCGCTCTCTCATCATTGTAGGGGGATGAATTGGTTATGCGTAAAGAATTGATAACATCAGCAGGGGCTATCCTGGCAATAGTGGTAATGATCGCCCCGGCTCTCGCTCAAGGATTTTTCGATGGGCCGATAGGCGGCTTCGGGGCGCCTTTCGGTGGCTTTGGACCGGGGCCTGTCGGATTTGGCTTTGCAGACCCGTTCAGCAGTATTGTCGGTCTCGGCCTGTCGATGATCGACTCGGTGCTTGGCCTGACATTCGGCGTAATTGGCAGCCTGGCCCTGGGTGGCTGCGGGTTCGGGCTTCCGTTCGGGGGATTAGGGTTACCGTTCGGAGGCTGGTGTTAAGTCCCGCATGGGGCCAATCAATTTTTTATTATGCAAGTGTGACACTATACTTCAAAAATTGTCGAAGTATCGAGCAGCTTACTCTGGCGTGGCTGTTCGGCATCCAGGCCTTTTAGGACAGCCTCCACGACCGGCATGTATTTTTCCTCTATCGAATATGCCGGACGGTCTCTATCGCAAGCGGTCTTACGGACTACGTTCCTCGAGACGAGCTCTCGCAGGGCCCTGCTCACAGCGCTTTCCTGTACCCCGAGCATCTCCGCGATTTCGACGTTTGTGAGTCCTTCCCGGCTTGTGATGGCCGATAGCACGCTTCGGAGAGTCTCTCTCCTGCACAGGCCGATGATTTCCCTCTCTTCTTCGGAATAGGCACCGGAATTCCTGAAGTATCGTACGAACTTTGTGTCGTCGACATGGGCCATGATTTTGTGGTTGAGCGACAGGACAAAGAGGTGGTATCGGGCTGTTCCTACGTTAACTCCGGTGTTCTTGGCGATCTCATGTAATGTCGAGCCGGGGCGGTCCACAATGAATTGCAGGACTTTGACCCTTTTCTCGTTTTTGTCCAGACGAGCTTTCGCCCTTGCAACGGTCCCCATTGAAAAGAACTGGAAAAAGAGGTAGGTTGCCGCAGCGATCAGGCCAGCTATCACGCTGACGCCGGTCGACGATACCCTCCCGTCGCCTGTCTGATAGACTATCGTACCATTCATCATGTCCATCGAAGTCACGTAGGAATCTATGGACCTCTCCCAGAGCAGATGCCCTTCCCGGTCGACTGCGAACGCGCCACCGGCGTACGTGCATGGCGTCCGATCGAAGAACAGCGGGTACTCATACTTGTACGCCCAGTAGCTAAAGCAGACGAGGCCGTTGCTGCTGACGATGGTTGGCTGCGAGCGGTTCCTGATCTCTACAGTCCCCGGGGCCACGCCTTTCGACTGGTACCATAGAGTGGGTGTCAGACGGTTATCCCTTATCACTTCGCCGACGTCGTAATAGTACATGACGTTGATCGCATTGGATTCGTTCAGAGTCGCCGTACGGGCGTTGCTCAGGCTCGTGGCGTAGCTCCAGAGTTTTTGCTCGCTGAGGACATCGTATGCGACCAGTGTGTAGCTATCAAGACTGTCCGTCGGGTTGCCGTCAGCGGGATTCTGGAGGAGGTAATACAGGATGCCGTCGGACAGGCTGATAGTGCTGCGGCTGTTATCTGCCCTTAATTCCGGGAGAGTGGCATTGACTTCTGTCCCGTCCGGGCTGATGATCAAGTACTGCCTGTTTACTGAGTCGCCGGCCATGTGGTCGAGGTACATCCGATCTTTTCCGTCGAATCCCTCGAACGCCGTTGAATGCAAATCGTGAGGTTTAAGCCACCTGAGACTGCCATTCGCTTCGTATGCCGCTGTTCCCAGTTCCATCCACAGGTAAATCGTGTTGTTCCTGGCGGACAGCGTGCTGGCCGATGCCGGACTGTGGGCGTTACGGCTGATCGGCACTGTGGTCGTCCAGAGCATTGAGCCGTCCGGCAAGTACGCTCTCAAGTCGGAGCCGGCCAGAACGTATACGTTTCCTTCCAGATCGACCGCAGAGACGTCCGCATCTCCAGTTTCCCAGATCGCCTTTCCACATAGGTTGAGAACTTTCAGGTTCCCGCTGTACTGGTTGAACCCGTAGCTCTGTATGTAAATCCAGTCGCCGACGATTGTCAAACTAGCTTCGTACGCAGGAACGCCCAGCGGCACGTTCCATCCTATCTTCCCATCAGGGGAAATAGCTATGATCTCGGGCATGCCCCTGGCTATGTTGCCTGCCGTCGGGGTCATGACGACGTACAGCCAGCCGTTTCTGTCCGCTGCGCTCAGGACGACGCTCGTATTGCCTGTTATGTCCGGTGCCGAAAGGTTAGAATAAAAGCTCCATTTCAACTTGCCGTCCGCGCCTATAGCATTGATCTCATTTGCGCTGGATACATAGCAGGTCTGATCGCCGCCAATGTGAATGTTACTGCCCGTGTAGTACATATCAGGGCTCGCATCAAGCGAGAGCGACCATCCTTTCTCTACGGCTGCGTTGCCGTTCGTTATCCCGCAATATAGCATTACGGAGAGAAATACGAACGCTGTGATCAGCGCAGCCCCGAAGATCTGGACTCTTTCCATGCAATCGCCTATCTGACCAATAGCCAGAGCTTAAATATAGATTTTGACAGCATCTGTTAATGCCCTTGATTATCCAGCGAAAAATGGGAAAGTTAAAAAAGGTTTTATAACTTCGTTAACCCGAACGACTCCAGCGTCACGTCAGCGTTGACCTCGCCCGAGACGTACGTCTCCCCGGTCGAGATATCGTTGACTACGACCTCAGCGGGCGCGAAGATGGACGGGTCAAGCTTGTAGAAGTCGAACTTGGCTTCCTTGAACACCGTGTAGAACGGCCTGCCGTAGTCCTTGGAGGTCTTCGACGGGATCTTGGCCACGTAGTCCTTGATGCCGCCGCCATTGACGTTGAGCGTGACAGAGCCGTGGTAAATCGACGCGTCGTTGGTCGTTCCCATGGCGACTGCCGGGTCCTTCTTGACTGGCGGGATGGGCGCGCTGCCTAAGGCGCTGACGATGTGCCTCGTGTCGAAGCCAAGCTCGGCGAGCTTGTAGATCGCCATCTCGACGACACGGCCCGCGATCTGGATCGAGCCGACGGGGCTGTTGGTCGGGGCGACGAGCGCGACTACGCTGGAGGCGTCCACGCCGCACTCGGTGGCGATGTAGTCCATGACCTTCTCGTTCGGGAGCTTGTCCGCTTCAAGCACGATGACCGCGAAGTCGTAGTCGTCCTCGTACTCGATGACTTCGTAGGTGTGCTTGGGCTTGAGGGCAAGCGCCCTGGCCGGGCCGGATCCCATGGCGAAGTAGCCGTCCTGAGAGATGCGCCATCCGGCCTTCTGGGCTGCCAGGCAGGCGATGGCCGGGTGGTCCGTGGAGACCTCGATGAACGGGTAATTGATCTCGCGCTTCAGTTTCCTCTGCGTGATATTGGTGCTGGCGAGGCCGCCCATGCAGATCTGCGTGAGCAGCAGTCCGGCCTCGTAGCCGGCCTTCGCCTTGACGCCGCAGTCGATGACGACGGAGTCGTTGCCGAGGGTCGTGGGTTCGACCTTGTAGTCCTCCGCCATGTCGAGCATGTCCTCGACAATATAATAGGCAAGTTCGTTGATGCTAATCAATGGTATCACCTGAGAAGTAAATGCCTGCAATAGGCTTTAGATGTTTCGATTATAGTCTTCCTTGAAATTGAACGCGAGGGCCCGAGACCTGAACGCGAGGCCCGAGACCTGAACGCGAGGGCCCGACGGCCCGGTCACGCGCGCGTTTTGTGTACCGGGGCAGAGTTGAGCGACGATTTTTCGAGGCAGTGCTTCGTATCCTGAAACATTTCAAGGAACCATAAAAATCGTATCCCCGGCTCCCCGGCTCCTGTGCTCCTTTTTCCTCCTGTGCTCTACCTGAGCTCCCTGTCCTCCATGGCTCCCGTCGTTGAGCTCAGGAGGTTTACTGAGCCATGGTAGAGATCAGGAGGTAAAGGAGCTGCGGAGCACGATTTTTAAGGAATGAGCCAGGGCGCTCGGGAGCCAGGAAGAACATTATAGTTAGTTGCATAACTATTTAAACTTTTATTGCGTATGTTCTCGTATGT
>JAEZKS010000168.1 GCA_023436075.1 Methanobacteriota archaeon | reverse complement strand
CCAGCAGGGTGCGGCCCGCCACCCTCGTCTTGTGGACGTCTTCGGGGTCCCGGAACAACAACGCCCGGGGCAAGGATTTATAAAAGTCCCTGCGCTTCTCGCGCAGAGTTTTATAAATGTCTTCCTGCATCGATACTATTTTTCCAGGTCCTAGGACTTAAACATACGTTCGTTCGACAGCGACGACCGAAGGCACGGAAGGGGGTCGTTCTATAAATCCTATATAGACGACAAACAACTATTTGCAGGCAGAAACATCTATATATCACAATAATAATCTTGAAATGGAATATTAATGAATAATAATAACAAATCGGCATCATCAACCGCTTTTTTACCCTGCATAGGTGACTCCGCAGTATATATAGGTAACAAATATGATGTAAAGATCACACTCTTTACATGAGGTGAAATGGCAAGCAAATCGCGCAATATCTCCTCCTGGGACGAGAGTCTCGACGACATGGATCCGGAGAAGATCGACGGGCTCATCGAGAGCCTCAACGGCCTCATCCTCGAGATGAAAGGCGAGGAAAAGCGTCTGGGCAGCCTTGCTGCCGGCATCAGTCCCACCTATGCCAGAAGCGCACTCAACCTGCTCCACTACCTCGCGGTAAGGCAGAACGACGTGCGTGAGCTTCAGGAACGGCTGTCTGCCCTGGGCCTTTCATCGCTTGGCCGATCCGAATCGCATATCATGGCCAGCGTGCTTTCGGTTCTGACTGCACTCTACCATCTGCAGGGCGACGGGTACAACGCAACCATGCGCAGCGCGCCACCCGTGACCTACCGGGAAGGACGGCGCCTGCTCGACGAGCATGCCAGTGTCCTGCTTGGCCCGGTAGCCGTCAACCGTGGCACCCGTATCATGGTCACTATGCCGTCTGATGCAGCCGACGATTACGAGATCGTGCGCGACCTGCTGGACAGCGGCATGGACTGCATGCGGATCAACTGCGCCCATGACGACGCCACGAAATGGAACCGCATGATCGCCAACATGCGCAGGGCAGAGGGCGAGATCGGCAAGAAGTGCAAGATATTCATGGACCTCGCCGGCCACAAGCTACGCACCGGTCCCATCGAGCGGTCAAATCCGCTGATCCGCTGGAGGCCGGAGAAAGACGTCCATGGCAGGAAAAAGAGGCCCGCCGTGATCTGGCTGCGTCCTGATGGCAACGACATTCCACCCCCGCTGCCCGTAGACGCCACGCTCCCCGTGCCCGGCGAATGGCTGGACCTGATCAAAGTCAACGACGGCATCGAGTTCGAGGATGCCCGGGGGAAGAGCCGGCGCCTGAAGATCATCGCGGCCGTCGGAGAGTGCAGAGTGGCCGAGGCGGACAAGAGCGCTTACGTCCTGCAGAACACCGATTTTCGTCACGTCAGCGCCCACAGTGGCGAGAGCGCGGGAACGGCTAATCCGACAGAGGTCTCTGCAAAAGAGAAAGTCATCCTGCTGCGCAAGCGGGACATTCTTGTGCTGACGGAAGACAGCGAGCCGGGCAAGCCGGCGCAGTACGACGAAGCCGGACGAATGGTCCGCCCCGCTACCATCGGGGTCACACTGCCAGGGATCTTCACGAAGATCAAGCCCGGTGAGCGCATCTGGTTCGATGACGGCAAGATCGGAGGAATCATCCGATCGGTGAATCGCCGGCAGGCTACGGTGGAGATCACCCAGGCCCAGCCGAAGGGCGGCAGGCTGCGCTCGGGGAAGGGCGTCAACCTCCCGGACAGTTTACTGCAGCTACCGCCGCTTACCGAGAAGGACCAGGAAGACCTGAACTTCATCGCGCAGCATGCGGACGCAGTCTGTTTCTCTTTCGTGAGTCGGGCGGCGGACGTGCGCGAGCTGCAGTCCCGGCTCAAAGAGCTGGGCGGCGAGAACCTCGGTATCGTGCTGAAGATCGAGACGCTGGAGGCGTTCGAGCACTTGCCAGAACTGTTGCTGGCCGCAATGCAGAGCCCCGCTGCCGGTGTCATGATCGCCCGCGGCGACCTCGCGGTGGAATGCGGCTACGAGCGCCTGGCTGAAGTGCAGGAAGAAATCCTATGGTTCTGCGAAGCCGCCCACATGCCGGTCATCTGGGCTACCGAGGTGCTGGAGAAGCTGGCCAAGAAAGGCCTCCCCTCACGGGCGGAGATTACCGATGCCGCCATGGGTGTCCGCGCAGAGTGCGTCATGTTGAACAAGGGACCATATATCCTGGATGCCGTCTGCACGCTGGACGACATCCTGGAGCGCATGCAGGCCCACCAGAAAAAGAAGAACTCCATGCTCCGGCCGCTCCGGCTGGCGCGGAATGTCCGACTTTGAATAAGATTCGGATAATCGACATTGAAGACGACTTTAACATGAGGGCCCGGCGGTCTAACATGAGGGCCCGGCGGCCTAACACGAGGACCAGGTGGCCCGGTCGCGCGTGTGCGAGCCCTGGGCGGGACTCGTGACGATTGCCAGGCCTGTTTTAAGTAATACTTCTACCTGGCTGATTTCGTTATCAAGCGGCGCTCTATCGTTCGTCTCTACGGTCTGAACGAGAGGGCCCTAACCTTAACAAGATAGCCATGCGGCTCGGTCACGTGCACGTGTTAAAACCAGGGGTCACGGTTATTGATTCACCCGAATATTGAGGCACGGTGATAGCATGAAAAATTTCAAGATGCTCACAATGGCTATCGTCTTGCTGACATCATGCGCTGTCCTGGCCAGCATCGTCGGAACAGCCGACGCCGCTGATGGCATACGGACTGGCGATCTGCAATGGATGCAGCCATCAGCTACCAGTGGGCCGGCGATCAGCAGCGGAACAGGCGCAGGCGGAAACATTGGCACGCCTTACGCGGTCGGCGGGCCGAGCAGATGTATCGGCATCGTATGCACGGCGGACTGGATTGGCACCAGCGTGCCAATGATCGGCAGCGGAATGAGCGCAGGCGGAAGCGACGGCGTGATCGTCGGCACCATTGGCACCGGTCAGGGATATGGCTTAAACATTCCAGTAGGAAGCTACCTGGCCTGATACTCTGGCAATCATTCGATGAGGATCAGTCCGAACCGGTTCATCTTATCCGCGTAGTCCTTCACCACTTCGATCTTGTAGCCGTTGTTCCGCGCAGTGCTGAACACGTCGACGCCGCAGCTTTCCATTGATGGCCTCGCCTTCTCAGCGTGTCGGCAGACATCCATCGAGCACTCGCCGCACAGGCTGCACGGGCCCGCGCCCAGCGCGAATGCCTTGTAGTATCCCGCCAGGAAAATGTCGCGCTCCAGCGTGACAACGATCTCTTTTACGTCCTCAATGTGGCTGTTATCGCCATATACATGCACCAGGAGCGCCTTCTCGTAGCTGTCAATCATTTCCCGGGTCTCGCGATAGCCGGGTGTATTGGGCGGGCAGCAGAGACTGCTGTTATATCCGTCGCAGCCGAAGCGGCACTTCCACACTACCCACGGGGCGGTAACGATGGTGTCGGTTTTGATGATC
>JAEZKS010000046.1 GCA_023436075.1 Methanobacteriota archaeon | reverse complement strand
ATCTATGACTGCTTCGATAGGCACCGGGCCTTCATGCTCCTTGGCCAGTTCCTCTATGATGTGTTTCAGCGACTTGATCCGGTCCCGCTGCGACTTCGCCACGCCGACGGTGAGCTTATCAATGTCAAGCTTGCCCGTCTCCTGGTCCATGCCCACCTGCCTCAGGCTGGTCGTGACGATGCGGATGGTCCGCTCCACGTCGTCCGGAGTAACTTTGTCTCGGAGCCGCATCCGTGCGCTGGCCTCCGATAGTCTGACTAAGCCTTCGAGCTGTCGGGCAGTGATCGCGATCGAGGCGTTCTCGCCTTCGCTCTGCTTGCGCAGGCTGAGGTAGAAACTGATGATCTGCTCTTTTGCCTCATCGGTCATTATCGGGAAGATCTTCCGCTTCGCGTAGGCGATGTATTTGCGGAGCATCCGCGGCTCGATCTCAGGCTGGATGACCGACATGGCTTTCTTCACTGAATCCTCGGTGATGTGGCTGGTCGCCACGTTCCTGCGGTGCTCGTTGAGCTCGCCTGCGTAATGTGATTTCAGGATGTGGCCGGCGATGTTCGTATCCCGGCGCTCTTCAGGCTTGTCCTGCAATATGAAAATGAGATCGAAACGAGACATCAGCGACGGTGGCATGTTGATCTGCTCCGGGATGTTCTCGTAAGGATCGAATCGGCCCAGTTTCGGGTTGGCGGCGCCCAGAATGGAGCAGCGACACTTCAGTGTCGCCAGGATGCCTGCCTTGGCCACGCTGATGGTCTGGCTTTCCATGCCTTCGTGCAGCGAAGAGCGGTCCTCGTTCTTCATCTTGTCCATTTCGTCGATGCAGGCGACACCCTTATCCGCCAGCACCAGCGCGCCAGCTTCGAGAGTCCACTGACCGTCGAACTCGTCCTTGACGGCTGCGGCGGTCAGGCCGGCCGAAGACGCGCTCTTGCCCGAGGCATAGACGCCCCGTGGGGCCAGCTTGACCACGTACCGCAGGATCTGCGACTTGGCGATACCAGGGTCGCCCACGAGGAGCACGTGGATATCACCGCGTATCCGTGTCCCGTCTGGCAGCGACTTGACGACGCCGCTGAAGAGCTGATGCGCGATCGCCTCCTTGACCTCATCGTAGCCGTAAATGGACGGTGCTATCGAGTAGACGATCTTATCATATATCCGCGGTTCCTTCGAGAGGCGGATGATCTCCTCCTCGTCCTCCGGGCTGATGTCTACCTCGTCGTATTCCTGCTCTTCCAGCTCGATAGAGTTGCCGTCCATGTAAATGTCGAAATATGCCGTCTTGCCGTCCTTGTTGATCTTCTGCGCAGAGCGAAGAATGCCGTTGACAGCGATGTGCTCGCCCGGCGTGACCTGGCCGGCAAGGTCGTCGCTTACGTTAATGTCCAGTGTCTGGGGCTGTTCGCCGCCCTTGAGCTCGTCAGGCGACTCCTGTATCTTGATCCGCTGGTAGTCCTCGAACCGGGACTCTTTGTAGAGCAGACGGAACACGCCCTTCTTCTCCTCATTGCAGGAGCAGTAGGTCGGCTCGATGAACTTGCCGCCGCCTTCCTGGGGGATGATGGTGACGTTCTTGCAGCGTGCGCATTCGAAGGCTGCCTCGATGATGCGTGGCCGTACGTCAGTGATCTTCCGGATGGTTCCCTCGATGGAGACGAACCTGTTGACGTCGATGCTCCGCAGGTCACGGACCTGGGTCTTCTTAGGGACTTTCGTCACTCGGACCCTGGCAGAGATATCCTTCTTGACCGGCAGGTCCACCATGGTGAGGGCTTCTTCTGCGTGCGCAAGCACCACGTCCGGGTTGGACATGAGCTCCTCCGCGAGCCGGACATCGAAGCGGTTGATGTGCGGGTACTCGATGGCAAGCGCTTTGTTTCGGGCCTCCGATACGGCAAGCTGCTGTATCTGGTTCTTGTAGTACCGGGTCAGGAACTCCTTCCATTTAGCGGTGCTCGAGATGACGCTTGCGGCCATGATGTCCCTCACAATTCAGGAAATGAAACTATCAGTCTCTGAGATATATGCCTTTCCTTAGACGACCTCCCTACATATATAGGTGGAGAAAAAGCTTTCTGAAAGTAATTTTTTCCTGAAAAAAGAAAAAAACAACGGCCTGGCCCGCAGGCCGTTATGCGACGTTTATGTCCCTGCGCCTGAACACGTAGGCAGCCATGGCCACGAAGATGACGGCCACGGCCAGCATCACGCCGAGATTGGGGATGCTCAGCGTCTTGTTCATCAACATCTCATTATACGGGGCGTAGTGGAACAGCGACAGGTAGCGTATCGGGCCGAGCAGGTCGACCACCGAACCGATGGTCTCCATGAAGTACATGATGACCATGACGCCCAGCGAGACCAGCGCCGCCTTCCGGCCGTCGCTCAGGACCGCCGAGATGAACAGCGCGATCGCGCCAAAGGCTATAGTCAGCACGCCCATGTAAGCCATCGCGTACGCCAGCCAGGGGATCGATGTCTCGATGTCCAGCGCTTTTACGGCGATTATCGTGCCCACCAGCGCCGCCGCCATCATGATGACCGTGACTACCGACAGCGCCGCGAAGCGTTCGAGCACGAGCCGGCCCCGTCTCACCGGCTGGGCCAGCAGCAGGTCGATAGTCTTGTGGTCGATCTCGCCGGCGAGGAACGCCGCCGCCAGCCAGGCTGCGAAGCCGCAGGCGATCCAGCCGATGAACGTCAGCCCTTTGAGCGATATGTAGCTCTCGTAGGAGTTGTCTACCATCAGCTTGCCGAGCAGCAGCTGGATGGCCGGATTGCTCAGGAGCTCATTGAGGCTGTCCCCCGCCATGCCTGCCGCCACCGTCGACGGGTACACTGACGAGTAGTACGCCATGAACCCGAAGAACAGGAAGGTCACCAGGCTTATGCTCTTCCACCGGTCTATCAGTGTCTGTTTTAAGACTTTAAAGGACATTTTCTCACCTCAGGTTACGTTGATGTCTCTCCGCCGGAAGGCGAACGCGGCCAGCCCCAGGAATACGACGGTCACTCCGGCCAGGACAGCGACGTTGCCAATGCTCAGGTTGTGCATGACCAGTATGTCGCTGTAGCGGACGTAGTGGAACAGTGAGAACGTGCGGACGATGTCCAGCGACTCCACGGACTCCCCGATCGTCTCCATGAAGTACATGACGATCAGCACGCCCAGGGACACGATCGCTGCCGTCCGGCCGTCGCTCAGGACCGCCGAGATGAAGAGCGAGACGGCACCGAACGCCAGCATGAACAATCCCATGAAGGCCACCGCGTAGGCGAACCAGTCGTAGGATGCAGAGATGTTCATGTACTGTGTCCCGATGAACACCGCTGTGATCATCGCCAGTACTAGCAGGATAATCGCGGGGATGAGCGCCGTATACCGGTCGATCACCAGCCGTACCCGGGTGACGGGTTGTGCCAGCAGCAGGTCGATGGTCTTCATCTCGATCTCTCCAGCGAGGAACGAGGCCGAAAGGAAGCCGATGTAGCCGCAGATCACCAGGCCCGTGAGTCCGAACGCCTCCATGGACATGAACCCGTCGAAGGATGTGAAGTCCACGCTCTTCCCCAGGAGGGCCTGGAAGGCCGGGTTCTTCATCATCTCGTCGATGCCCGTGATCTTCGCCATCTCCGGGAACATTATCACTATGTAGGTGACGAAGACCAGGACCAGCAGGACAGCCAGTATGTTTCCCCGCGCCTTGTCTTTCAGCGTCTGGATGAAGACGGCCAGAGTCATTTACTTCGCCTCGGAAGTGTAGTACTGCATGAAGATGTCGTCCAGCGTCATCGCGTGAATGTTAACGTCCTCGATATCGTACGACGCCAGGTCGTGGAGCACCGTCTTGATGTCGCCGGTGGCAGTCATCTTGTAGTACCCGTCGAGCCGGGAGACGTTGCCGATGCCGCTGACCGTGAAGTTCTCCGGCTTCGCGCTCTTGAATTTCACCTCGACGACCTTGCCCGCCTTGCGCTTCAGGCTGGCCATGTCTTCCTCGGCGACGATCCTGCCTTCCTTGATGATGGCGACGCGGTTGCATACCTTCTCGACGTCCGACAGCACGTGGGATGACATGAATATTGTCTTGCCATCGGCGGCTTCTTCCCGTACCACGTCCATGAAGACCTGCTGCACGAGCGGGTCGAGCGCCTTTGTTGGCTCATCCATGATGATCAGGTCCGGGTCGTTCATGAGCGCCTGGATGATGATGACTTTCTGCCGCATGCCGCTGGAATATTCCCGCATCTTGCGGTCCAGTTTGATCTCGAAGCGTTCGGCGTATTTCTTCGCCGAGGCCTCGTCATACTGGCCGCGAATGCTTCCGATGTACCGGAGGTACTTCCAGCCTGTCATGTGGCCGTAAAGGTTGGCATCGCCAGGGATATACCCGATTCGCTGCCTGATGGCCAGTGAGTCCTTCTGGCAGTCCAGGCCGAAGATCGAGGCGCTGCCGCTGCTGGGCCTGATGAAGTCGAGCAGCGTGCGGATGGTAGTCGATTTCCCGGCGCCGTTGGGGCCCAGGAAGCCGAAAATGTCTCCTCTGCGCACTGTGATGTTCACGTCGTTGATTCCCCGGTTCTTACCGTAGGACTTGGTCAGGTTCGTTGTCTGAATGATCGTTTCCGTAAGAACATGCCTCCTGTTTTCCGTCGTTGCTTTTTCGCCACTTCCATAACCGTAGTGAAGGTTATTCACTAAGACTCCGCGCCTTAGTGCTTATAAAGATTTTGTTCGAAGCTTGACTAGCTATATATAAAACTTTCCGTTAAATATTTTGTATTTAGGACAGCCGTGAGGCGTTTATTAAATAAGTGAATATTGCTCATAAAGCTTTAACATGGGTAGCTCGAATAAAGTTTTTGAATAATGTTCGCAAATAAGGGTGTCGTATGCTTGCCAGAAAGGCCGTACATAAGGATAAGAAGGTCATTATCCGGGACAAGGAGGCCAAGATCAGTGCCATCATCGATGCGACGCGGCACCTGATCGAGACGATGGGCTACGACAAGGTGACGATCCAGGACATCGCAGAAATGGCAGACGTGAGTGTCGGCACCATCTACCGCTACTTTCCGGACGGCAAATTCGACATCATGAAGGGGTTCGGCGTCCAAAGCCTGGGTGACCTATTGACGCCACAGCATCCGGATGACATCGACTACGCTGACTTTCCGGGCTACATGCGGGAACTCATCGTGAAATATCGCAGGATCGCCCGGGAAAACCGGGCCCTGGTGAAGGCGCTGATCGCAGCCTCGCTGTCCGAGGGCGAACTGCTGGAGGGCGTCAGGAACGTGGACGTCAACGACATGACTGCCATAGCGGAGCTTTTCGGGCGATTCGATGGCGTCGACATCACTGGAAAGGACCCGGCAGAGCTCCTCCTGGAATGGGGCACGATGGTAAAAGGCATCCTGCTCTTCAATACGATGTACCCGCTCCAGTATAAAAACGATGAATCGCTTACCGATCTCATGGTCGACCTATCCATCAGGATATGGGGCTACGATGGCAGTTAAAAGTACATAAAATGCCACTGATCGATGGCATGTGCTCTCGTAGCTGGCTGGAAAAATTAAAAATAGGTGGCCGGGACGGCCGGGGCTTTCACGTCACGTTGATATCCCTGCGCTGGTAGATGACCACCGCCGCGACCAGAAAGACAACCGCAACGGCCAGCAGGATGCCCAGGTTGGCCCATTCGATCGTCGCCGCCGGGTTGGCGATGAAGTCGGTCACCTTCGCGTAGTGAAACAGCGACAGTTGCCGGATCGGCTGGATGCTCTCGATCATGCTGCTTAGGTTCTCCAGCAAGAACATGGCCAGGAGAATGCCGATCGAGGCGAAGGCGGCATTGCGGCCGTTGCTCATGATCGCCGAGAGCAGCAGCGAGCCTCCGCCTACCGCCAGCAGAAAGCCGGCTGTGAACAGCATGCCATAAGCAAGTCTCGTGACGTCGATGCTCTCTCCGATGTATGCCGCCCCGGCCACGATGGCGAGCAGCATGGCTACGGCAACTATTGCGATGATCGGCAACAGTGTCGCGAAACGCGACAGGAGCACGTGCGACCTGCTCACCGGCAATGAAAGCATGAGTTCACTGGACTTCTGTTCGATCTCTCCGGCAATGAACGAGGCCGTAAGGAACGCTATGTATGCTCCGAGCACGATGCCTATATAGCTGAACACTTCGACGGACATGAATCCGCCGAAGGTGCTCATGCTCGCGATCTCGCCGATCAGCGCCTTGAACGCCGGGTTATCGAGCATCTGGTCGTACATGTCCATCGTCGGTTTCAGTGTCGGGAAGAACGAGGCGATCCAGAAGACGTACAGGAACAGGATGACTGCGAGGATGGTCGCGCCCACGTACTTGTCCTTGATCGTTCTTGCAAAGACTTCGAAAGCCATTTACTTTGCCTCCTCATAGTAGTGCATGAATATTTCTTCCAGCGTCATCTGGTGAATGCTGATGTCCGTCACCTTGTGCCGGGAGATCTCGGCCAGCACGCTCTCCATGTTGTCGGTTACGGTCATCCTGATGTAACCGTTCTGCTGTGTCGGGACATTCACGCCTGGCATCCGGAATGTTTCAGGACTGACAGTCTCAGAGAATTTCACCTGGACCACGCTGCCCGACTTGTTCCGCAGGTCCTCGACCTTTTCCTCGGTAGCAATCTTGCCTTCCTTGATGATGGCGACGCGGTTGCAGACTTTCTCGACCTCGGAGAGGATGTGCGACGACATGAAGATCGTGGTTCCCTGCCTCGATCTTTCCTGGATCAGGTCCATGAACGTCTGCTGGACCAGCGGGTCCAGGCC
>JAEZKS010000019.1 GCA_023436075.1 Methanobacteriota archaeon | reverse complement strand
ATGCAGACTTGATCCTGCCGCTGGTCGGCCCTCCCGCCATCGCGAAGCTCAAGAGCAGGCGCCGCGAGCTGGGCCTCGACGAGGAAAAGCTGGGCCGGGGCCTGCGGGAGATAAAGACGATCCTCGGGAATTCCGGGCCGCTGACCCGGGACGAGCTGGTCGAAAGGCTGAACGACCGCGGCCTCGTAATAGAGCGAAAAAGCCAGGCACCCTACCACCTTATCGCTTGTGCAGGCCTCAAGGGCATCAGCGTCCTTGGCCCGGATCGGCCCGGCGGGGAACAGACGTATGCGCTGGCCGATCATCCGGCAGGAAAATCAGAGCCAAAAGAAGAGGCGCTGGCAGAGCTGGCCGAACGTTACCTCAAAGGCTATGGCCTAGCAGGCGTTGCGGACTTTGCTACATGGTCAGGGCTTCCGGCAGCCGATGCGAAGAAGGGATGGGCACGGTTAAGGGAACGCGGGCTGCTAGAGGATATCCTGGTAGAAGGTCGGGTCCTCACAGCGCTGGATGCGGAGCCCGCCCCGGAAAGCCCGGTAGTGAACCTTCTTCCGGCATTTGATACGCTAATCCTCGGCTACTCGGGCCGGGAACTGGTCGTCCCGACAAAGTATTACAAGGAGGTCTATCACGGCGGCCAGACCGTGCCGGTGGTACTGGTAAACGGAGAGGCCGCCGGAGTATGGCGATACGAGATCAAGGGCGGGCGGATCGGCCTGGAAGTACGCCCGTTCGAGCCGCTCGACCAGAGCGTCAGAGACCTGGTCAAGGCAGAGGTCGAAGACATCGGGCGCTTCTTCGAGCTATATCCCGCAATATCGTGGAAGTGACGAGCCTGAACGATGACAAAGTATGCCCGCAGTGCGGCGCGATCGGGTGCAAAGAGAAATACGAGGCGATGCTGGCCCTTGAGTACGAACAGCCAGAGGTTTTCGGCGCGGTTCACCACACGACGGTCATTTGCTACAACCTCCAGCACCCGGATACTTTTACCGACGGGGCGCTGATGTGGATGCGATCGTCGCTCAGGGCGATCGTCGAAGATGGTTTATCGGGGCCGGAGCTGTTGAAGCGGGCGAGGAGGACGTTCAGCGGAAACGCGCGCGTGACTGCGGCGAAGGCCGCTCCTGCCGAAGGACAGGCCCTGGCAAAGTGGTCGAAGACGACGACGGACATACACACTGACAACCCTGACGTATACGTGAACGATGTAAAAGCGTGGGCGGCCTCAATTTTGAAGGACTTTGACGCGAAGTAGTGGCTGATGTCAAAGTTTATATCATAGAATGTCTATTATCATCGCGGCAGCATTTTGCGTTGCCCCTATAGGGTAGTGGATATCCTTGGAGCCTCCGGAGCTCTAGACCGGGGTTCGAATCCCCGTGGGGGCGCTCTGCCATTTTTTATTAATCCCGCTTTTGGATGGCAAATAGCTTTCACATTGCTGGCACTGCTCTATGTGCTGAAGCTTTTCCTGGACACGTGGAAGATCGAGGCCACGCCGGAGCTCAGGAAGCACGGCAGATTGATTAAGTGGGGCACTATTGTTTTTCTTCGTTATCGCCCCCGCAGGTCTCCTATGACTGCTATGCATGAAGGACTATAGGACACGTGCTGCAACCATATGGCGCTCTATATTTTTCGCATTCAATATAGTACGGATATCCGTAACTTTAATATACCAATAAGGATATCCGTACTATCTCGTGGCCTGGCGTACCAGACGATCGATCGTCTGGCGATAGGACGCAAACCACCGGGAGTGCCGTGGTTATTGACAGAGACACCTCATGTGGTAACACGATTCGAGCAATGAGGGTGAAAGCCTATGTTCGACAGGTTAAGCAATCTGATCATCAAAAAGCCCTGGGCCGTGATCGCGGTCTGGGTCATTATTCTCATCGTATCGGTACCCCTGGCGTTGAGCCTGGACGGGCGCCTGCACTATGACATCACCTCGTTCATCCCGAAAAACATGGAATCATACCAGGCGAACGACCTGTATAGCCAGCAGTTCCCGAACGCCTCCCAGAGTCAGATCATAGTGGCCGTAGAGTCCGATAATAAGACACAGGCCATGCTGTTCATCAGGGAGCTGAACGACACTGTCGCCAGAGATCCTGGAATCCATAACTCCACAGGTACTACATCGATCTATGACATCCAGAACGGCGCCCTGACAGAAATGGCCCCGACGTTGCACGACGGGCTGCATGAGCTGTACAATACGGCGACCAAAGCCAGCGCACAGCTGTACGACGCCAGGAGTCAGGTCGTAAACGCCAGCAGCGACCTCTATCACCTTTACGATAGCGTGACAGGCGCCAGCAGCCAGATGAATTCCGCATACGACAGGATCAAGGGCACCAACGCACAGCTATACTCGGCCCGTGACCAGGTGGTCGCCGGCAACGACGGACTGTACCAGATCAAGGATGCCGCGGACCTCGTCTACGGCATACCTGGCTACTATGCCCAGGCATGGGGCCAGATCAGGCCCGGTGTGCCTGACGACGCAACGGCAGATGCCCAGGCAATGCAACTCACCAGACAGAATGTGGTAGATGCTATTGGCGACCCGAACATGAAAGCGCTGGCGACCCAGTACCTGAGCCAGTTTAACGATACATGGACAGTCATCCCGGGCGCGGACCCGGCAGCCAGGGCACAGTCGACCATCGATGCGATGGCTGCGCCGTTCTTCGCCGCCGCCCCGCTGGACGCTACGAAACGACAGGTCATCAATGACCTGCTTGGCCTGAAGCTATCCGGATACGGCAATGCGGTCACTTTGAAGAGTTTCATCGTCGATCATGCGATGGCTTACCAGGGCCTGACTTCGGCTAACGACCGTGCCAGACTGTCAGCGATCTACGACCTCGGCAAGAGCCCGTCGACGGCGGCTATCGACTCGTTTACGCTCAGCCTTGCCACCGCTGGCCTGTCCGATGCAGATGCGGCATCCGCCAGGGAGATCTATGCACTGGGCCGCGGCCCGTCCGACGATATCATGAAAACCTACATCATCGGCAAGGCTGCAGACGGCCGGAACGAGACAGAGAGGCTGGTCATCAATGACGCCTGGAACCTCCGGCATGGCACTGCGCAGGATTTCGATAACTACGTGATCCGGAAGGCTTCGGAAGGGCGAAACGCCTCTGAAATCTGGCAGATTAAAGAGATCTACGCGCTCGGGAACCACCCCTCCGATCAGGTCATCGACACATACGTACTGAACAAAGCCTGCGAAGGTCGCAACGAGACAGAAAGTGAGGTAATACGCGAGTTATACGCCCTGGGACGCAGCCCTGGGGACAATGCCCTGAAGAACTATACTGTCGATAAGGTCGCTGACAGCCTGGACATTTCCGGCAGCCTCTCGTTCTTCCATGCCCTGCTGGACATGGACGCCAATGCGAGCGAAGACGAAACCAGGGACTTCGCGACCGGCTGGGCTTACACCCACGACTACAGCGACCCGCAACTCTTCAGCGATGCCATAGTGAACCAGCTCGTCTCGGGCAACCTGACCCTCTTCGCAGTAGTGATGGATGAGCAGGAAGCATCGAAGGTCTCCCACGACGCGGTGAAGGCGATCAGGTCGGACGTGGATAGTCTCACCGGCAAGTACCCGGGCCTGAATGCCTACGTGACAGGCATGTCGGCCATCGGCGTCGACACCGAGACCGCAGCGGCGGAGGACGTGGGCAACATCGATAAAATTTCAGTCGTGCTCATCCTCGTGATCCTCGGCGTATACTTCCTGTCGATCCTGACTCCGTTCGTGCCGCTGGCGGTCATAGGTGCGGCCATCGTGACAGGATTCGGCGCGCTTTACCTGTCCAGCTACACGGTAGACCTGTACTACCTGACGAAGACGTTCATGATCGTGGTCATGCTCGGCGCGGGCACCGACTACTGTGTGTTCATCCTCTCGCGCTATGCGGAGGAACGCTCGATGGGCGTGGGCGTGGCAGAGTCAGTGAAGTTCGCCATAGAGCATGCAGGCAAAAGTATCCTGTGCAGTGGCCTGACGGCGATGATCGGCTTTGCTTCGCTCATGGTCATCGACAACGGCATGTTCCGCTCCATGGGACAGAGTATGGCCATCGCTATCCTGGTATCGATGCTGGTGGCGATGACTCTCATACCGGCGGTGCTGATGCTCGCTGGAGACCGACTCTTCTGGCCTCGCAAGATATACAACGTCGGCCGCAAGACGAGCCGGATCGGCGGCGCGATGAAAGCGATCTCCCGCAGTGTCGTCAGACACCCGGGCGTGGTGCTGGCGATCACGATACTGCTCGCCGTGCCCGCAGTCTGGCTATACTTCCAGATGGAGCAGGGCCAGGACCTCGTATCGATGCTGCCTGACCGGCTCGAGAGCAAAGTCGGGTTCAACCTGCTGGAGGACAACTTCGGCAGCGGCAACATCGATAAGGCAAACATCATCGTCACCTTGCCCGAGCCCATCAGGGGCCCCGACGGCAATTACTCTATGTCTGCGCTGGATCGCGTCGAACGAGTGTCGTCGATTGCCGCATCCGTACAGGGAGTCGACAGGGTATATTCGATGACCCGGCCGGACGGCGAGCTAATCAGCTACGCCAACATGTCTGCATACTCCGAGCTACAGAGGGCCTATTACCAGAACACGATGGATAACGACACGGGCACCGACGGCCATACGACAGTGATCAGCGTAGTCTTCCAGGGCTCGCCATACTCACCGGAGTCGAACAAGGCGATCGATCTCTTGAGAGAGAATCTGGCAGCATACACTAACGGGGAAGGCCGGGGAACGACCGTGGCCATCGGCGGCACGGGTGCCATGAGCTACGACTTCCAGAAGCTCGCATCGGGCAAGTTCGGCCTGGTGATCGCGCTGGTGTTCGCCGGCATTTTCATCGTGCTGGCGGCGCTGCTACGCTCCGCCCTGACGCCAGTCAAGCTGTTCGTCTCACTGCTTATGGGCATTGTGTGGACGCTGGCCGCGTTTACCATCGTATTCCAGTACTGGCTGGGCGATGCGGTGATCTGGATCTTGCCGATCGTGCTGTTCTGCACCCTCATGGGACTGGGCGGAGACTATGTAGTCTTTATGATGTCCAGAGTTCGTGAGGAGATCGAGAAAGGCAAAAACGACGAAGAGGCGATCCTGTCGGCCGTCGAGGTCACCGGGCCGGTGATCCTGCTCTGCGGGCTTGTCATGGCTGCTGCATTCGGCTCCATGATGATCTCCGACATGGCAGAGCTGAAGGAGTTCGGCTTCGTCCTGAGCCTGGCCATCATCCTGGATGCGACGCTGATGGTGCTGGTGCTCATACCATCGATCATGATGGTGGCCAGAAAGTACAACTGGTGGCTACCGTTCTCACAGAAGAGAGCCATGATGCCAGAGATAGAAAAGAAACAGTAGATGATGAGGGCACCCGGATGACATCCGGGTGCCCGCGATAATCATAAGTATCATGAAGATGTACGACAGTGAGAGCGCCATGACAGAGCAAGAGCGACTCCGCTTCTGCATCGAGCACATTTACTGGGACCTGATCGATGTGTACGGCATCGCCAGAGGGCGGAAGAACGAGCTGACCTTCGTCTCGGGCGTCATCCTGCACCTGAGCAGTGTCACTGAACTCCGCATGCAGGACATCGCAGACATCCTGAAAGTGAGCCGGAGCACAGTGACCGACTATGTCGACTACCTGGAGAAGCGCGGCTATGTGCGGCGTCAGCGGGGCGACAGGGATAAACGAGACGTGTTCGTCGTGCCGACCGAAAAAGGGCGCGAATGGGTGACGCGGAACGAGCGACAGGCGTTCGACTACGTGAACGAGGGCATGGAAAGGCTGACTCTGGAGGAACGAGAGACAGTCATTAAGCTGTTATCCAAGTTCATCGGCGACTCGGACCAGCCGCCATACGGCAACCTGCTGAACAGGCGGACGAAAGACGAATAAGCTCACTCCGGCCATGCATCATGGCAGCCGGTGCATTAGCTTTCACATTGCCGGCACTATTCTATTTGCTAAAGCTTTTCCTGGAAAGCCCGCCCCTGGCATCCAGCAGTATAAAACTTTTCAATAAAAAAGGAAGAAAGTCTATTCTCTCTTCCTCATTGCGACCAGGTATACACCCGCAGCCACCGCCATCAGCGCGACGATTGCCTCAAAGCCCGGGCTCTTCGCCACTTCGCTCTTGGCATACAGCGAGTCGACACTGTTCAGCGTATTCCCGTTCAAGTGCCACTCGGCCTTGTTGCCGTCGATCTTCTGGGCGTTCGAATCTATGATATTCCCGGGCATCGTCAGGTAGAAGTCCAGCGTCACCATGTTCGCCATCGAGTCGCTGAGCGAGCTGGTATCTGTGGGGATGCCTGATGAACTGGCAGCCCCGGACGTGAGATAGCGGTACACCCAGTAATCGCCTTCTTTCGTCACCGTGACGTTGCTACCCTCCTGAGGCTGGATGTCGCTACCGCGGGCGGTGAGCGTGATATAGGTGTAGCCGTTCAGCTTACGCTCTTTGTAGTCGACTGTGGTGCCAGGACCGCCGTAAGCTTTGGAGTAATTGTCTACGAAGTAGCTCTCCATGTCTTGCCCTGGCGAGGACATCTGGATGATCGACTTGTACAGGTCATAGTTCGTCTCCGACAGGTTCAGCTCGGTGGAAACCTCGGTGATCTTGCCGTCGCTGTTCACTGTCGTGTGCATTG
>JAEZKS010000254.1 GCA_023436075.1 Methanobacteriota archaeon | reverse complement strand
GGAGAACGCCCGCGAAGCTGCCCGAGAAACAGGATTTCCGTTCAAGCTCGTACGGCTCGACCCGGAGATCATGGACGCATGCATCGACGTTATGCTCAAATTCGGGTACCCGCGCCCGGGGATCAACCTCGTGCACAGACGGGCTCTCGAGATTGTAGCAGTGTCGTGCCAGGCGCAATATGTCGCCGACGGCACCAGGCGGGATGACCGCGCACCGATGCTGACAATGCCAGAGATCCGGAGCTTCGAGGACACGTACGACGTCAGGTACATCCGGCCTCTCGCCGGCTTCGGCCGTGGCGCCGTAGACGATCTGGTGGCGAAACACCTCGAGATCGTCGAGGGCGACACGGCAGCCGTCGCGAAGGCTGACTACGAGACAGAGGTCCGATCGGCGACCCGAAGTCGCCTGGGGGACGAGGTGTACCGGCGAATATTTCCCCCGGAACACACCCAGTCAAGGGTGCTGAGAAGGTATAAACCATGACGAAGAAGTCGAAGGGCAAGAAGTTGAGGTTGGCCAAGTACACCAACCAGAACAGAAGAGTCCCGGCGTGGGTGATCATGAAGACCAACAGGGCCGTCATGACCCACCCGCAGCGGAGGAGCTGGCGCAGGTCGAGCCTGCCAGAGTAAGGAAGGTGTAGAACATGGCAGAAGAAGCAAAGGCAACGGAGCAGATCTACACGATCCCGCTCCGCGCGGCAGTCCAGGAATACCCCATGTGGAAGCGCAGCAACAAGGCGATCAAGGTCATCCGTGAGTACCTCAGCAAGCACATGAAGGTCGAAGAGGAGAAGATCAAGATCAGCGCCGCGTTGAACGAGTCTGTCTGGGCGCATGGCATTGAGAAGCCACCCCTCAAGGTGAGGGTGAAGGCAGTCCGCTCCGATGAGGGCGTGACGGCCGAGCTGGTCGAGTAAGCAAGGCGAGAACCCGATGATCAGGCAGCTTGACTATTACGGGTACCCGTACGTCGGCATCTATGCCACGAGCACGGAGCAGTACGTCGTGCTGCCCCCGGACCTGCCGGAACCGGCCGTCGACGCGACCTGCGAGACGCTCGGCGTGACGGCGATCCGGACGCTCATCAACGAGAGCACGCTCGTCGGATCCATGATGACCGGCAACAGCAACGGCTTCATCGTCTCAGACCTGGCCCTGGACAGGGAGGTCAAGGCGCTGCAGCAGCACGCGAAGGCCACCAGGCTCAAGGGGAAAATGACCGCGGCCGGGAACATCATCCTGGCCAACGATACGGCGGCTCTGGTGCATCCCTCGATGACTGATAAAAACATCGAGGCCATCTCGAAGACCCTCAAGGTCGACGTGAAGCGGGGCACCATCGGCGGGCTCAAGACCGTCGGCATGGCGGCCTGCGCCACCAATAAAGGGCTGCTCGTCCACCCCCGGGCCACCGAGGAAGAGCTGGCGACACTGGAAGATCTGTTCAGGTTGCCAGTAGACATCGGGACGGTAAGCTTCGGATCCCCGCTCGTGGGGTCCGCGATACTCGCGAACACGAAAGGTTTGATTACCGGCACCAGGACGTCCGGCCCCGAGCTGGGTCGCATCGAGGATGCCCTGGGCTTCATAGAGGAGTGAGAATTATGGCTACGTTTGTAGTAGAAGGACAATTCAAGGCAGGCGTCCAGTGGGAGAAGTTCTCCAAGGAAGTGGAAGCTGCCAACCAGAAGAATGCACAGGAAAAGGTGCTGTCCGACATCGGCAGCAGGCACAAGGTCGAGAGGCGTCTGGTCAAGATCGAGTCCGTCAAAGAGGCGTGATCATGGCGGCCAATCCGGCGGACGAGGCGGAGATCCGCGAGATAGTCGAGCGGGCGCAGGTGTTCCAGCAGAGGATGGATCTGCTGCAACAGCAGGCGAGCCTCGTACAGGCCTCGATCGACGACGTCGACGGCGCACTCAAGGCGCTGGGAGCCCTCGAAAGCCAGGAGGCCGGCCATGAGATGCTGGTCCCCATCGGCGGGGGCTCGTTCGTCCACGCGGCCCTGGCGAAGCCGGGCACCGTGCTCGTCGGGCTGGGCGCCGGCGTGAGCGTCGAGCGCAGCCTCGCCGATGCTAAGGCCATCTTCCAGTCGCGCCGGACGGATCTGGAGAAAGTGCTGGCAGAGACCACGGACGCGATGAACAAGATCGCGAACGAGCTGATGCGGCTCCAGCAGGAAGCGCAGAAATACCAGGCACAATAACCGGAAAATACAGGCGGGCACAGGCCGATGTTCGAAAAGCTCAAGGAGCGGCTGAACGATTTCAAGAAAACCATCGACGAGAAAGTGAAGTCTGTCTCCGGGCCAGTCCCTGAAGCCGAAAGCACTTCTCCGCAACCCGTGGAGCCTGTCACGCAGACCTCCACCGAAAAGGCAGCGGAAGAGGGTGTTGAAAAGCCTGCCGAAAAGCCGGCAGAGAAAGAGAAAACCGGCGTGCTCGGCCGGGCCATCGCCCTGACGCGGGGCGAAGTCGTGCTCTCTGAGAAGGACCTGGAAGGCCCGCTCTGGGAGCTGGAGATGGCGCTACTCGAAAGTGACGTGGCGCTGCCAGTCGCCGAGTCGATCATCGCCACCATCAAAGCTGACCTCACCGGCCAGCACAAGAAGTTTTTACACTCGACGGGCGACATCGCCGAAGACGCGCTCGTCGACGCCATTTCTAAAATACTGAACGTCAACACGCTGGACTTTGACGAGTACGTGCGTGGCCATGATAAGCCAGTCATCGTATCGTTCGTCGGCGTCAACGGCACCGGGAAGACCACAACCATCGCCAAACTCACGGAACGCCTCAAGGAACAGGGCTACAGCGTGGTTATCGCCGCGGGCGACACCTTCCGGGCCGGGGCCATCGAGCAGCTCCAGAAACACGCGGACCGCCTCGGCGTCAAGATGATCAAGCACCAGCAGGGCGCTGACCCGGCGGCCGTGATCTACGACGCGGTGCAGTTCGCCAAGAACAACAAGAAAGACGTAGTGCTCGCCGACACGGCAGGCCGGCTCCACACGAACGTCAACCTGATGGAGCAGCTCAGGAAAATCAGCCGGGTAGTCAAGCCCGATTTAGTCATATTCGTGGACGAAGCCATCGCGGGCAACGATGCCGTAGAACGCGCGAAGCTGTTCAACGATGCAGTGCCCATCAATGGCACCATTTTGACGAAAGCCGATGCCGACGCGAAGGGCGGCGCTGCGATCTCTATCGCTCACATTACGGGGAAGCCTATTTTATTCCTTGGAGTGGGGCAGGAGTACCAGGACCTGAAGAAGTTCGAGACGCAGTGGTTCCTGGACAGACTGTTCGAGCGTTAATCATTTTATATGGCAGCCGGCCGCTGCCTCGCGCGCGTGCGCATTGTGGGCCTGGCAATCGGTATAAATTGAAAACTATATCTGTCTTTGTCGCCTACCTTTAAGGCATGGAGCAGGAACCCGCCGGGTGGCTCGAACGCCTGCGTCGAAAGCTGCGCGGGCCGGTCGAGTACGTCTTCAACGAAGACGTGATGACACTGCTGGCGTTCCTGATCATTCCTGCGGTCATTTTCCCGTACCTGTTCCAGTTCTCAGACTTCACGCTCACGCTGTTCGAGTGGCTGAACTATTTCATCATCACCGCCTTCGTCGCCGAGTATGTGCTGAAGCTGTTCGTGGCCGAGGATTGGCGGGCGTTCGTTCAAGACGTATGGCACATCCTGGACCTTGCCATCATCGTGCTGGCGCTGGCCGAGTTCCTGCCTGGCGTCACGACCTCTGCCGGGCGGGCTTCGCCACTGCTGCGGCTGCTGCGCGGGCTCCGGGTCGGCACGGCCGCCGGCCGGTCGATCAAGATCCCGGCGAAGCCGCCGCGGGAAAAGCCGATGGCTCCCAAGGTCTCCATCATCAAAGCGAACGTACTTGGCAGCGACGGCACAGTGGCCCGATACGCCGCAAGCGATGAGGCTCTCCTGGCTGTAGCGAGCGGCGGGACATGGATCGACCTTCAAAACGTGTCGGAACTGGACCTGAACGGGATCAGCCGGGCTCTTGGCATCCCCAGGTTCGTGCTCGAGAGCCGGATCATCCAGGAGTCCTTCCCCCGCATCGACTATTTCCCGGGCTTCACCACGATCTTTATCTGGGACGCCCGGCTGATCCGTGACAGCCCCGGCGTTCGGGGGATGGAGGTCAGTCGGCACAGCATGCTGATCATTTGCCAGGCAGCGCGCATCGTCACCATTAGCACGGGCGAGAGCCGGCTGTTCGACGAGATCCTCGCCGATGGCACGTGGGAGGATGGCCCGGGCTTCCCCATGAAGTTGCTCCAGACAATTATGCGGAGGAAGCTGCGAGACGGTGAGGACATCGTCCGGGCCATCGAGCGTAAGGTCGCACGGCTCGAGGAGGTGCCGGCCGGCCAGGCGCCGAAGACGTTCCTCGAGGACACGTTCTTCCTGAAGCGGGAGGCCCGGACCGTCCAGAACAACCTCTGGCACCTGCGCCAGGTGTTCGACAGCCTGCGCAGCCGGAGGGTCGCCATCGCGGCGATCACCGAGGAGGACATGCAGGTGTTCGATGTGTCCTTCAATGATGCGGACTTTCTCTATGAGACGGCAGAGAACATCAACGATAGCCTCGGTTCGCTCCGCGACCTGCACCTGAACATGAACATGTACTCGATGACCCGGGTGATGCGTATCCTGGCAGTGCTGACCTGCCTGGCGCTGATCCCATCGACCATCGGCGGCCTGCTGGGCGAGAACCTTGTCGACGCACCATTCAACATCACCATGCCCGAGGTCGGGTTGATCACTATAGGACTCATGCTTATCGCACTATACTCGTTCTACAAAATGGGATGGCTGCGCTAGCACAACGGATGCCATGGGCATCGTAGGACTGCCGCATTATTTCAATGCCGGGCAACGTTGCAGGCATCGTTTCACTTGCGTGACCATTGTGTATGCCACAAACATTTAAATCGCCGGCTCGTTCATTTTTCTGCGACGATGAGACCACTGATTTACGGCAACGGCTCCCTGCTCGTCTGCGTGGACGAGCAGGGCGTCGTCCGGGACTTCTACTATCCATACGCAGGCATGGAGAACCACGGAGGCTATATCCGGCTCGGCCTGTTCGATGTCGGCGAAGGGAAGTTCGCATGGCTGGAAGACTGGGAGAAGACGCAAGGCTATAGCAGGCCCGCGGGAACGGTGGCCGACGGCAGGATTTCGATGATCGGCGAGTCCGTATTTTCGGACCCGGCCTTCGGCGCTACAGTGACGGTCGAGGAGATGGTGCACCACGAGAAAGACGTGTTCCTGCGGACCTTCACGGTCAGGAACACCTCGGATATGCCCAGGCAGTTCCGTCTCTTTTCCGCCCAGAACTACCACATTCTCGAGAACAATTATGCGAATACTGCAGTCCGGGATGGCCAGATGATGAACCACTACAAGCGTGACCGGTTTATCATTCAGAGCTCGAAACCCGTCTTCGATCAGTTCAGCGCCGGCATCGCCGGGTGGGGCGACAGGCTGGGCACGTGGAAGGACGCGGAGGATGGATGGCTGGAAAGCAATACGGTCGCCCATGGCACCGTCGACTCTGCCATCGGATGGACGTTGTCGGAGTTGCCGCCGTGCAGCACAGCGAAAGTGAATTTCTGGGCCTGCGTGGGCCGGAACTTCCGCCACGCCAAGGAACTCCATGACTGGATCCAGGCGCAGGACATTGACATGGTCTACGCTTCGGGCGACCATTACTGGAACTCGTTCTGCATCAGGGCCCGGAGCCGGGGCTCGCTTGCGCGTGACCGGGCCTCGGGCCCTCTTGTTAAGGCCTCGGGCCCTCTTGTTAAGGCTTTGAGCCCTCTTGTCGAAGCGCTACCCGTCGACATGCAGGAAGCCTTCACCCGCAGCCTGCTGGCTGTGGTAGCCCATGTCGACCTTGGCGGCTCGATCATCGCGTCTTGCGACTCGCAGATCAAGCAGCAGGGCGCAGACTATTACACGTATTGCTGGCCGCGTGATGCGGCCTGGGTGGCCATCGCGCTGGACAGGGCCGGGTACGGCGACCTCTGCCGGAACACCTTCCAGTTCCTTGCGCGGGTCATCGACCATAAGGGGTTCTTCCGGCACAAGTATACGCCGGCAGGCGACCTCGGCAGCACGTGGCATCCTCTGCCCATGATCCAGATAGACGAGACCGGGCTGCCGCTCTATGCGATGTACCGCCACTGGCTCGAGAACAGGAACATCATGGCGATTTCCTGCCTGTACGAGCCATTCATACGTCCTGCGGCTGATTTCCTGGTTCGATTCATCGATCGGGACACCGGCCTGCCGAAGCCGAGCTTCGACCTCTGGGAGGAACGCAAGGGCGTCTACACGTACTCATGCGCCTGCGTATGTGCCGGGCTTGCGGGCGCATCGGCGATGGCTGATCTGATCGGCGATCTTCCCAGTTCGCTGGCATGGGGCGAGGCCGCGCGGGCGCTGAAGGATCGGATGATCGAAAAGCTGTACGACCCGAAGCTCGGCCGATTTCTCCGCGGCGTCGGCGACGAGACCGTAGACGCTTCGCTCTTTGCCCCAGCCTATTTCGATATCGTGCCGTCTGACAGCGATATGGCCAGGGGTACCATGAGAGCCGTAGAGGAGACGCTGATCCGACCCAACGGAGGCGTCGCCCGCTACGCAGGGGACCGGTATCAGGGTGACATGAATAGCTGGCCGCTGTGCACGCTCTGGCTCGCCCAGTGGCATATCCGCGCCGGTGCGCTGGATCGGGCTTTGCCGTTGCTGCGATGGCCGGTCGCCCACGCGGCGTCCGGTGGGCTCATGCCGGAGCAGGTGGATGACCGGGGCGGCCCTGTCTCCGTGCTGCCGCTGGCATGGTCTCACTCGACCTTCATGCTGGCTGTGATCGAGTACCTCGATGCGCTCGACCGCCAGCGGCCTGCCTGCATATGACGCCTGCTCTGGCAGCTGGCTACAGAGCGATAACGTTATCTTAAATTATTATAATTAAACAACGATATAATCGTTTTCCATTGCTGTCTTCCGATATGCTCTAACCTCTAACCCCTTGATTTCCTCTGGAAAAAATTATATAAAACCTAATTTATTATATTTGCCGTCCGGTGGTCTCTTTCCGTGAGAGCACAATGATTATTATAGCATGGTAAATATATGGCTAATGTTCAGGGGGCAAATGATGGGTTCTGTCTTATCGGGAATACGTACAGTTGTTTTTATCGCCGCAGGCATCGCTGCCATAGTCGCGCTGCTAGCGTCGTCCGGGGCCGCAGAGGAGCCGACGCTGGAGTGGACGAAGCCGCTGGGGACGGTCGTGCAGTCAGCGCCGCTCTATAACAACAACTTCTTGTTCATATCGACGTATGACGGTCATATGTACGGGCTATGGTCTGAGAACTCTGTGACCCAGTGGAAAAAGAACTATACCGGAAGCATCACCGAGACTCCGAAAATCATCGATCGGACGCTCTACTTCGGCACGAGTAGCGGCATACTATACATGGTGGACGGGAATACAGGGGACGTCATCTGGCAATACAACGCGAAAGCAAATATCGACTGCACGCCTCTGCTCTACAATAACCTGCTGATTTTCGGCGCTGATAACGGAGAAATCTACGCGATAAACACGAATAGCCGGAGCCTGGAGTGGAACTATTCGTCGAACAGCGGTTTTATCAGTAAGGCGCTGGATGCCGGCGATAACACACTATACTTCGGATCTCAGAAAGGCCGCCTATTCGCGGTAGACATAATGACGGGAAAGGCCAGGTGGAGCACTCAGCTTGGCGATCCAAATACCACTCAGGTATACGCGCCGACGCTCTATGGCAACACGGTATACGTGGGAGTCCAGGACGGTGCCCTGTACGCAATTGACTCAAAGATCGGCAATGTCATATGGAAATACCAAATGGGCGGGGCTGTCGTCTCACAGCCGCTATGCCAGCCTGGTTACATCTACGCAGGATCGCAGGACGGATACCTCTACGTGATCAATATGACGACCGGGGAACTCGCCTGGAAGTTCCAGACTGACGGACCGGTCACGGCCACGCCGGGCTTCGGCACCGGGGGCATCAGCTCCGGCATCCTTTACGTGGCCTCCGAGGACGGCAACATCTATGCGGTCGACGCAAAGCTCGGCGGCCTTCCATACTGGCAGTTCAGCACCTCGGAAATCATCGATTCCACGCCACTGGTGACCCGCGATCACCTGTACTTCGTGTCATTGAACGGCAACGTCTATTCCCTAAAGCTGCCGAAACAGATAACTCTGACCACGCCGAACCCGACGCTGACCCCGACACCGACAGGCGATCCATCGGCGACGCCAGTCGAGACGCCGACGATCGTGCCGCTGCCCAGTGAGTCTTCACAGGCCCCGCTAAACCCATTGATCGTCCCCACCGGCGTGGCTATCGCCGTCTTATTGCTGGCACGTCGCAGACGCTGATGTCCCCTCCCCCCGCTCCGGACAGCGCCCTCCCTGATGTGCGCTGTCTATCAAGATCGACAGCATCCCTTCCCATCCATGAATGGCACCTTCCGGGACGCAGTGACAGGCTCTGACAGCCTGTGATAAATATGGGGAAACACGGCCCTTTTTTCCCTTTTTACTCCGGGTTTCCGGTGATATGTCGGTCCGGCGCTCGCGTCTCTGTGATTAAAATGCCGGGCACATATGATGATATAAGACGATGCTATCACTGGTGGATTCGATGCAGACTGTGAAAGTGACCTGGGACGAGGAGTTCTCGGACCGCGAGCCCGGCAGGCTGAGCCCTTTTAAGACCGGCCGTATAGCGTTCAATATTCTCGACCTCGAGGCCTGGCAGACGTTGTCCATGCAGCGGCATGCCGGCAGCGATTCCGTGCTGCTGGTCGTCGATGGCGAGGGCATGATGTTCATCGACAACGACAGCTTCAGCCTGGAACCCGGCGAAGCGGTGTATGTGCCCGCCGGCGCAGGGTACGGGATGCTGGCCGGGGACAACGACATGATCGTCATCGCTTCCCGGGGACCGTTGCCGATCGAGACTGAAATGATCCGTGGGAAGGAGTACAGGTGTCCGGCATGCGACCTGGAGACGCCGGTTCCCGCCAGGGTCGTGACAGACAACGCCGAGACGATGTGCCCCCGCTGCGAGGCAAGACTCCGGCTAAAGAAAGAAGCAGACAGGCTAATCGCGACAGAGATCGGTCCTCCCGCCTTCGTCGTAACAGAGAAGGAGACAGCAGCTCAGGGAACGATGTCCGCTGGTCCTGCAGGCGAAGAGACGACCGTGAAGGGAGGGAACGGCAAGGAAATCGTCGGGATGGAGATAGAACAGGCCTGGGAACCCGTCTGGGAGGCGTCAGGAGAACAGGCTGTATCAGGAAAGGAGGAGCAGGACCAGGTCGCCCGGATTGCCTTCAGCGCCTTCACCTTCGAGCCATGGCAGGTGCTTCCCATGCACAAGAACCCGGATAGCGACACCATCCTTTACGTCGCAAGCGGCCAGGGCATCATGTACCTCGACGACGAGGAGCAGTCAGTCGACGCAGGCACTGCCCTCTACGTCCCCGCAGGAGCGACCTATGGCCTGCTGGCAGGAGACTACGATATGATAGCGGTGGCCATACAGTGCCCCGTCCCCGTCGAATCGCAGACATTCGAGAACCTTGGCTACAACTGCCCGGTCTGCGATCTGGGGACGCCGGTCACCACGAACACGTTCTCAGGCTGCGTCACCGTCTGCCCCCGCTGCAACATCAAGATCAAGCTGACGAAGCTGGACGACGGGTTCGAGGCGGAGGAAACCACAGAGCCGGCGCCTGCATCTGCCGAAACCACGTGAAACAGTTTGAAACCGTGAGAAACCTGCAAGACTATGCAAGCGCCGATGCTGCTCCCGCGTCGGCTGTGGGATTTTCTCGGCCGAAGGCCCGCAGCACGCATCAGCGTGCGAGGGGTGCGGAGGTGGCGTGTGTGAAAAACGCCGCCGAAGGCGCGCCATCGGACGATGAGGGTGCGAGCCCGGCCACGACATCGTAGCAC
>JAEZKS010000184.1 GCA_023436075.1 Methanobacteriota archaeon | reverse complement strand
GGGTCGTTGACCAGGGCGCGGGCGATAGCCACACGCTGTCGCTGGCCACCTGACAGCTCATTGGGCTTGTGAGTCATGCGATCGGAGAGCCCTACCTCTTTCAGGTACCTCTTTGCGATCTCAATCCGTTCTGTCTTCGGCTTGTCCTGGAAGATCATAGGCATCTCGACGTTTTTTAGCGCGCTCATGCGCGCGACGAGGTTGAAGTTCTGGAAGATGAACCCGATCTCCTTGCCCCTGATGCGAGACAGCTCGTTGTCGCGCATCTTGCTGACGCGCTTTCCGTTGATGGTCAGCTCGCCGCTGCCCGGCCGGTCGAGCAGGCCGATCAGGTTCATCAGGGTGCTCTTTCCGCTGCCGGAAGGCCCCATGATGCTGATGAATTCGCCTTTTTTAATGTCGAGGTTGATGCCCTTGAGCACCTGTAGCTCCTCGCCGCCCATGCGGTAGCTCTTGTAGACGTTGTCCAGCAATACAACAGATTCCATTTTTTAGCCTCTGTTTTTCGGAATATGGCACCGATGTGCAATGCCCAGTGCTGTGATTTTTTAAAAATCGTACAGCGGGTGCTTAACCAATATGATGTAAGTATAAATAGCTACTGTTAACGTACTGCTTTTTTCTTTCAGGCATATTTAAGCAAAATCAAAGCTATAGTAGCAATCACGCATACAAATAAAATCAATCCGTCATACATGGGCCTTTTCTTCATCGGCAACTTATATTTTGGCTTGAAAAATTCCAGCCGTACAGACAGGCCTGCGAAAACGACCATAGCCAGAAATGCTGGCACATCAAGCGTCATCTGTATGGCATGAGCTGTATCAGCGTCAACGACGCCTTTTGCCCCGAGCTCAAGGAACAGGATCATGCCGGTAACGTAAGCGACCAGCATAATACCGGCTATGAGCCGTACCAGCTCGAGATTACGCCGGCTAATATATATAAAATCACCATTATACAATATGCGCTTCGAGTTAAAAAGTTTACTATGGAAGCCTGTGATCGCCCTGATATGCGTCTGGCAATCCGCGGAACAAAACGCCATGAGCCGGCATTAACTCGAAATAGCTATATCGACTTCCGGGCCCGATGATCATTCGGTGTCGTACTTGAGCGACAGGTGGCGCATATTCGGCATTATTATCCTTTCAGTGGCAATGTTTCTGGCGATTGTCCTGTATGTACCAGCGACCACTGGGCAGATCACCACTTCTCCGGGGCTTACCTCCTCTGACGTCGTATTTCTAGAACACAGCATGATCGCTAACGGCACAGTAATCGATGGCTCTGTGCCATTCAGATCGGTGGACTTCCCCAACTACTGGTTCAACGAGAACACGCGCATGCTCAATGGCAATATTGATTTTGCAGTCAACGATCAACTGTTGCTCATATACGGCGATTCGCTGACACTACAGGGAAACTTCGGCGCAGGCACGGGTAATAAGCTATATGGCATCTTCAGCCTTCCCGCGAGAACCGATCAGGCGATCATATACTACGTGGACGGATCTGGCAATATCGGCATGTACGTGGATGACCGAAGCGTCATTCTCCGACCTGGACAGGAATATAGCTATAACGAGACTGAAACGGTCAAAGACGGGAATGGCACGGTCCGGATAGACTACCAGCACCTTTTCGTGAATCGTGGTCTGATCCCGAAAGCAGGGGTACAGACAGGCATGGTCAGATGACATGTTGTATAAGGTCGTCTGACGACCTTGTGCTCTTTCTGGTCAACATTAGTGTTCCGAGCACGGGCTTTCGACTCCGAACGGCAGGAACCGTTTAAGGTCGCAGCGAGCGCAGCGGACGCAGCTTCTGTTTAAACAATGCTAAGCGTAAAACAAAAGTAGCTGCGTTCGCTGCGTGGCGTAGCCTGCGCTCGCTGCGGTCTAAAACCGCATGCTGGTTCTGATCCGTATGGCTAAATAAGGGGCTCTGCGACTCAGTCGCGTGCGTACAATTGCCCATGGCAGGAGTATCGACGGACGAATGCCCGTGATAATTTATTTCTATCATCGGCCCGCATGTAGGACTATGAGTAAAACCGCCGCGAGCCGGTTTTTGCCTGTTTCACGCAAGGAGATGGAGGCGCAGAACTGGGATGCATGCGACGTGATCATCGTCAACGGTGACGCTTACGTCGACCACCCCTCTTTCGGCGCGGCCATCATCGGACGGGTACTGGAGCATGCAGGCTTCCGTGTCGGCATCATCCCGCAGCCGGACGTGAACGACCGCAGCGCGTTCGCCGCCCTTGGCGAGCCCCGTCTCGCATTCCTGGTCGCGTCTGGCAACGTCGATTCGATGGTGAACAACTATACCGCAAATAAGCGGCTACGGTCGGATGACGATTACAGCCCGGGCGGTGAGCCGCATAAGAAGCCGGATCGGGCGGTGACTGTCTATTGCAACAAAATCCGGGAGACTTTCAAGAAGACGCCGATCGTCATCGGCGGCATAGAAGCCAGCCTGCGGCGTTTTGCTCAATACGACTACTGGGACGATAAGGTCCGGCAGTCCATCCTCGCCGATGCCCCGGCTGATCTCATCGCTTATGGAATGGCTGAGAAGCCGGTTACCGAGATCATCCGCCGCCTCGCCAGAGGCGATGCGATCAGCAGCATCACGGATGTCCGGGGCACCGTTTATAAGACTCGTGATATTTCAGCGATATCCGACTACGTAGAGTTGCCGGATTTCCATGCCGTGTCCACCGACCGAATGGCATATGCCACTGCTTTCCGCATGTACGCCGAAGAGCAGGACCCGTTTCACGGCAGGACAGTCGTCCAGCGGCATCCCAAAACCATCGTCGTGCAGAATCCGCCCTGCTATCCCCTGACTACGGAGGAAATGGACGCGATTTATGATCTGCCGTACACTAGACAAGCCCATCCGTCGTACAAACAGGAAATTCCTGCGATCCGGACCATCATGTTCTCTATCACGAGCCATCGCGGCTGCTTCGGGGGATGCTCGTTCTGCGCCATCGCCAATCACCAGGGCAGGATCGTGCAGAGCCGGAGCATCGACTCCGTCGTCCGGGAAGCGACACGGCTGGCGAAGCTCCCTGACTTTCGGGGGACGATCACCGATGTCGGCGGCCCCACTGCCGATATGTACATGCTCGGCTGTAACAAGCAGTCGGTACAGGGCGCATGCAAAGACCGTCTCTGCCTGTACCCCGAGCCCTGCCCGAACCTGAAGAAGGACCACTCGGAATTGATACGTCTGCTGAATGCGGTCCGAAAAGTGCCTGGCGTGAAAAAAGTGTTCATCGGCTCCGGGATCAGGTATGATCTGGCCATGCAGGACGAAGAATATCTCTATCACATCTGTGAGCACAACGTCAGCGGCCAGCTCAAGGTGGCGCCGGAGCACGCGTCGAAAGCGGTCACCGATGCCATGTGCAAGCCGGCGATCGATAAATACGACGAGTTCGTGCGAAAGTACCGGGAGATCAATAAAGATCTGGGCAAAGACCAGTACATTATCCCTTACTTCATTGCGGGACATCCTGGCTGCACCCTGAAAGACGCAGTACAGCTCGCGGAATACGTGCGTGACATGGGCTATTATGTAGAGCAGGTGCAGGACTTCACGCCCACGCCGTCGACGCTTTCGACATGCATGTACCACACAGGATATAATCCCTTCACCGACAAGGAAGTCTACGTGCCGCGCAGCGTCGAAGAGCGCCGGATGCAGCGGGCGCTGCTGCAGTACAAGAACCCGGAGAACTACGATCTCGTAAAACAGGCGCTCATACAGACGGGCCGTAAAGACCTGATCGGATACGGCAGCAAATGCCTCATCACACCGGTACGACCTGCGCAGGCACGAAGAAAAATGGCCCGCAGGACTCTAAAAAGATGATCAAGATCTTATGGTCATCCCCGAAAGGTTTTGTACAGGCTATCCACTGGTTTAACCAGATTCCCCGTGGTTGTGGTTGTTGGGGGTTGTTTTCTTGTGGTTTGCTGGGGGTGAGCTTTTTCTCGTGTTTTTGTCTTTGTGGGGGTGTCGGGTCTTGGA
>JAEZKS010000138.1 GCA_023436075.1 Methanobacteriota archaeon | reverse complement strand
CCGCCGCTATCGCCACTATGTCTTGCCAGCCATTTTCATTGCATTGGTCAAGCTAATTCAAACCCACGGCTACCACCGTGCCGTCCGACTTAATCCCGAAGGTACGACGCCAGCCCGTCGCAACCGCCACTATGTCGCGCCAGCCACTTACATCGCACTGGCCATGCTTATTCCAACCCGCGGCCGCCACGGTGCCTTCCGATTTAAGCCCGACGGTATGAGCATTACCCGTGTTCGTCGCCATATGAACATTACCAGCCGTAACCGCCACAATATCGCGCCAGTCGCTTACATCGCATTGGCCATTTTTATTATCACCCACAGCCGTCACCGTTCCGTCAGATTTAAGAGCAACGGTATGACGACGACCCGCCGCTATGGTATCTTTGGGCCACCGTTTCACGTTTAACGCCGCTTCTTTGGGTGAAATGTAATCCATGTTTTTACCTCCCTGAACACAAGATCTATCTTATTATTAAGATTCTGTCGACCTTTTACCAACCGCTTTCACTAGCTGTTGTTTCACCAGTGCCCGCGCTTAGTATTCTTTTATCATCGTCTTGACATGCTTCCGTCCCTGGCGAGAAGATCGTCTATGCATGCCGAAAAAGTAAATACGCGTTACTAGGGTCAGGCAATCGTTGTCAGCGGACCCATTATACGCGCACGCGCGCGAGGCGTCAGAAGCCTGGCCGACCGCCCTGATCTCAAAGGCCTCCCCATTATACGCGCACGCGCGCGAGGCGTCAGAGTTGTCGTAGTCATGCGCTCCATATAATCTATCCCATTATACGCGCACGCGCGCGAGGCGTCAGATGCAGGGCTATATTACTGGCCGCCGGGCTATGTTAAAAATACTACGCTTTTGCTTTCCGCGCTTTTTTCTTCAGGTACAGCGCCGCGCTGACCGCCGCGCATGCACCTTCGCCGACCGCCTTTGAGATCTGGTGGATGCCCCCGGTCACGTCGCCCGCGGCGAACACGCCATCGACGCGGGTGATCATGTCCGGCCTGGTGACCATGACATTGCCTTTCTCGTCCAGTTCGAGGCCGATCTCCTTTGCGATCACTGAGTTCGGCGTGCCTCCCTCGATGAAAACGCCATCGGCATGTAGAGTTTCCGTCGGTCCGCCTTTCACCGAGTATTCCACCGTCTCTACTGTTTCTCCGCCTTTGATAGCAAGTACGCGAACGTTGAAGATCTCCCTGACATTCGGCTGGGACAATAGCTGGTCTCTGTAGGTGGTGGTCTCGATTTCGGCGAGGTTGCTCAGCATGATCACATCTTTGCACAGCCCTGCCAGGTACAGCGCCGATTTCGCCGCCTGGTCTCCATGGCCTATTAGCGCGACCGTTTTACCTTTATAGAAAGAGCCATCGCAGACGGCGCAGTACGACACGCCCTTGTAGTTGAACTCCTTCTCTCCGGGGATGTTCAGCTCCCGGTGCTTCGAGCCGGTAGAAATGATCACGCTTCTGGCCCGGAATTCGCCGCTTTCGGTAATGAGCTGAAAATCGTCGCCGCGCACGATCCGGTTGATGTAGGCAGGCACATGGATGACGTTGTATCGGCCGAGCTGCCTGTCGAAGCGCTCGACCAGTTCGATGCCCTGGATGGAGTCGAAACCCGGATAGTTCTCGACGTCTCCTGCCTTGGCGAGCTGGGAGTCGAAGATATTACCGAAGATGATCGTCGTAAGGTTGGCCCGGCCGCAGTACAGTCCCGCCGTCATTCCCGCCGGACCGGCGCCTATGATGGCGACGTCATAGATCGTGTCAGTCATTTGTTGTACTCCCTTGCAGTGATTAGCCTTGAGGAATATTATAGTCTTTCCTGAAAGATTTCAAACGTCTCTTCTGCCTTCATCTTGTCCAGCGAGACTGCCATGTAGCCGGCCAGTCGTTCCCAGAGGGCTATGGACGCCGGCGTGAACAGGTTCCTTCGCTTGTCTCTTAACTGTAGCACTCCTATACGCTTATCTCCCGCCATCAGCGGGATCATGGCTACGGACTCGTAGCCTTCGCCGTTGCATTTATTACCGGTACAGAGCTGTCGGTTCGTCTCGCTGGTGCCTGCAAGCAGTTCAGTCGTGCTATTTGTCCAGAAACTGCCTTGCGCCGTGCGGAACGACTTCGACGGGTCGAGATGTTTGCAGATCATGTCGTCACACGTGCAATCGGCGACGGGGTTGCCGGTATTGGCATTGCGATGAGATGCGACGTCGCATTCTTTACAGAGGTGTATGCACACAGCCTGGCATCTGGATACCTGCTCGAAGAATAAAACGGCCGACTTGATGAGGACTCTCATGTCAGGGCATGCGTTCACGATCTTGAGGAAGTCTACAGTAATTTCTTTCTCTTGCTCGTCGCGCTTGCGGTCGGTGACGTCCTGGCCGAAGATAGCCAGGCGGACGATTTTCCCGTCCCGTGAAAATACTGGGTAGGTAGTGTTGCCGATGACGCGGCCGAAACGCTCGTATTCGCACGTGGCAGGCTTTCCCGTGCGCAGCACTTCTTTCATGCGTGCCCGGGTGTTCCCGGACGTGGCAGGTGGCAGCAAGTCGAATATGCTGGTACCGACGAACGATGTGGCCGGCTTTCTCAGTCGACTGGCCATTGTATCGTTAATCGCGACGATGGTGCCATCGGACTCTATGAGGAAGCTTGACTCCTGGACGGCGTTGATCATTGCCCGGATGTTGGATTCATTCACGCTCAACGCATCGACTGCCTGCTTCTGCTGCATGGTCTTCCAGAGTCCGTTGGCAAGCAATGTCACCTGGCGCACGTCTGTGGAGTTATAGTCCGTCTTCTTGTTGGCGATAATGATCTCTGCGATCACCTTGCCTTCGTCGATGACCGGGACGCCCAGCAGGCGTTTTATAGTGAAATGTCCTCCGTCCGGACAATTCCTGCTGTCGTTGGCTATTACAGGCTTTCTCTCTTGCAACGGCCCTGCCATGAGGCCGTCGTCGAGGGAGAGCAGTGCTTCTATCTCGTCTGCGCTGCACAACCTGATGGCGTCCTTGGAGAGGTATAGGTGGGACATAGTCTTCGTGTCCTCGTTGACCATGCACATGAAGCCCACCCTGCTGCCGGTAAGCTTGATGGCTTTTTCGGTCACGAAGGCGACCATGTCATCCGTCGACTGGTCTTTCATGTCGTAGAGCGTCAGTAGCGCCTCGAGGCGGGCCTCGTCGAGCCGTAGCGCTTCCTCGATCACTATTCGCTCTGCGATCTCCTGGTGAAGATCTTTCATGGTCTCCTCCAGTTCTTTCGTCTGAATGGCAACCATTGTCTGAAGATCTTCCGACGCGTTTTTGAGCGTTTCCTCAATGGACTTTCGCTCGGTGATATCCATCACGAAAGCGATCACTCCGGAGAACGTGCCGTTCTGGTCCAGCACCGGCGAGGACGAGACGCTGACGACGATGGGCCGTCCGTCCTTCTTCAGCAACTCTGTGTCGTGGCGCTCGCTGATCCCTTGCTTCCGCCGGCGGAGTAGCTCGTCCAATACTGGCTTTCGTTCCTCTGCAATGAACTCGTACAGGCTGCGTCCGACCATCTCCTCCGGTGTATATCCGAGCATTTCGGCCATCCTGGGGTTGACGACAGTCGTCTTCGCGTTTCCGTCTACGGCCCAGATGCCCTCGTAAGCCAGCTCGACGAGCTGGCGGTATTTTTTCTCGCTGGCTTTCAGGGCTTCGATCGCAGTCAGCTGGTCCGTGACGTCGGAAACGGCTATAAATGACCCGTCATACCCTCCTTTTTCACTGCTTAGCGGCGCAGTCCTGACGTGCGAGTAGATCGTTTTGCCGTCTTTTCGCTTCATCGGCAGTTCGTATTCATCGCTCAGGCCCTTCTTGCGTCGCTCTATCTTGTCTTCCACCATCCTTCGGGACTCAGGCCCTATCACTTTCCACAGGGGCTGTCCTATCATCTCGTCCGGCGTATAGCCGACCATCTCTGCCATGCGCGGGTTCACGAATGTGATCGTCACATCGGCGTTGACTGTCATTATGCCGTCGTGGGCCAGCTCGACGAGCTGGCGGTATTTTTTCTCGCTGGCCTGCAGGGCTTCTTCCCATCGTTTACGCTCGCTGATGTCTTCGTAAATGGTCGTGACGCCTATTTGTCCCTCGTCGAACACCGCCGGAATGAACCGGCCCCGGATGTGGATGATGCCGGCTTTCCCGCTGGCCATGAACTCCGTGGAGCTTTCTTTGCCATTGAGCGCTTCTTCCAAAAATGGCAGGATGAGATCGTGATTGAATACGGTGCTGCACAGTTCCTCGTTCTTCTGGCCGATCGACTCGTCTCGCGTCCTGCCCACGAACTCTGCAAACCGATCGTTCGCGTAAACGACCTTCATCTCGTGGCTGAGGACAGCGATTATGTCGGAAGAAAAGCTCAACATGGCCGATACGGGCACTCTCCTGGAGAGGAAATAGACCTTGGCAGGTCCCTGCATCATCATCTCGACCTGGCCGGATACGACCAGTATCTCGAGATATTTGCTCGCCGAGTTCCTGTTCAGGTGGATCCTGCGAGCGATGTCACTAACCGTCAGTCCCCGCGGGTTATCCTTGAGTACCTTTCTAATCTTCGATAACTCTTCCTGGTGGTAATCCATTTCAGCCTCGACGCTGACTGAGGCTCAGGGCCATTAGATAACAACAGCATTTTTTATCTGATTATGTTACGTTTTGCCACGATTCAAGATAGTATTATTCTTCTGGTTAATTAATGTTTAGTAAGTGGCTCCCGTAGCAGTTCTCTGAACAGCCGGGCGTTACCAAGGGCGAGCGATACGGACGCTCCCAGCTTGCGGCCGAAATCCGTCTCTGCATCAGTGAAATGGAACGGTGCTGTATGGTAGTTGAGAAAAATAGCACTAATAATCTCATCTTTTATCGTAATCGGGACGACGAGCGATGATTTTATTCCCTGCCCGGCTGTAATGTGTCTGTTCATGGGCGAGTCGGGAGTTACGTCGCTGATGGCTACCGGCGACCAGCCGCGTGCCGTCTGTGTGAACTCTGGGACGAAGTGGCCGTGCCTGATGGTGCCACAGATGTCCATTGGGATGCCGTACGTGTACAGTATCGTCCATTGATCGATGTTTTTCATGGCAATGAATGCCGTGTCACATTGTATGGCCACGGCAGAAACGGCGACCACTCGTCGCATGATCTCATCCGCGTCCAGCGACGAGTTGATCGTGAGGCTGACGTCGTTCAATGCATCGCTCAGCTTTTCCCGTCTGGTACGTACCTTGATTTCCTGTTGTAATGCCTCGTTAGCCCGGAGCAGTTCCGCCGTACGTTCCGCTACCTGGCGCTCCAGATCTTCTTTGGCTTTCCTCAGGTCGTTCTCTGCTTCTTTGCGGGCGGTGACGTCCTCAAAAATTATCGTCACTCCCTGCGCGCCGCCCTCCAGCACTGTGGGGATTATCTTGATATTATAGTAGTTGTTGCACTGCAATTTCTGAATACAGATCTCTTTCGCCAGCTCTTTCCCCTGCAGGGCCTCTTTCATGTCCTCTAGGAACTCAGGGCGTGAGATCAGCGGTATGTATTCGTGGTGACAATTTTTCCCATGGTATTCTCTCTTTCACGGGAAATTAGTTCCAGGAACCTGTCGTTAGCTAAGATAATCCTGAATTTATCGTCTAGAGTGACGACGGAGTCTGAAGTGAGTCCCAGCATGGCCGATATGGGCACGCGGCGGGAAATGTAATAGACTTTCGAGGGGCCGAACGCCTTCATCTCTACCCGGCCGGAGTTCGCCATTATCTCAAGGTATTTCGCTGCGGAGCCACGGTTCATTTTCACCGCTCTGGCTACATCAGTCACCGTCATGCCCCTCGGATTATCATTGAGCACTGAAACGATTCTGTTTATCTCAGCTGTCACGTAAAATCTATAATATTGAGAACTTTATCATAAATATAATATTCGATTATCTATATTATCAGGCGAAATTGGTTATCAAATGTGCATTACAATTTAGAAACTTTTATATCATTTTACTCAAATAGGTTTTACTTAGCAAGGGGTTATACGAAATGCTGTGTAGGGTATCGTTTATGTCGGTTTTCGACAGAGAATCATTTGCAAACGGGGCAACATGACCGACCGGCCAAACGTAATGGTAGTCGTGTTCCACGTGGATGACGTCAGGCTTGGCATCGACATCGAACAGGTCACGGAGATCATCAGCCCCGTGTCTTTTCCCGGCAAAGCCCAGGAATGTGCCTCCGTTAATCTCATGAGCTATCGGGGCAACGACGTAAAGGTTGTCGACTTCCGGGAAAAGCTGGGGCGGACCCCGTCGGCTATCGATCGTGAATCACGTATCCTGGTGCTGGAGGAACAAGGGCGCAATCTTGCCATCATGGTCGACAGCGTCGAACTCGTCAGGTACCTCGATAGTCGTTCCATGAACCTGTACTCCGGAGAAAGAACGAATGAAGAGCATCTGCCTTTCGTTTTCGAGATACATGACCTGCCGGACGGGCTGGTCAGGCTGGTAGATGCGGAAAAGGCCGAGTTCGCTGTCCTGCCGGGCCCATTTTCACGGGAAAAATTCCAATCTTAAACTTTCCCATGGTTGTCCCCGGCAAGTTTTCCGAGGCAGACGATGCCTGTAAGGCGGTCGCTGATATCTTTGAGCAGGAAGCTATGCCACGATGCTTTGAGACGCTCATCGGTACGGGTCACGATGTGAGCCACGACATATTTTCGCGCCTTGCCACTGCCCGTGTCTGTGTCGTTCATCGCATCACGGGCACTCCTGGCATCTGCCGGATCGATGAAAGTCTCGAGCCATGCCTTGCCGATGACCTCATCCCTTGTCCAGCCCGTGGCCTTCAGGAACGTCTCGCTACAATCAGTAGCCTGCCCGTCGTTGTCGAGAGTCACTGATAACAGACCTTCGCTCTCTGCGATCTCCTGCAAAATCGACTGGGATGCCCATAAGGCTTTTTCTGCATTGTATAGGCTGCCTCTCAAGGCGTCCTCTGCCTTCCTGCGCTCGGTGATGTCTGAGACGATGGTAACGATCATGAAGCCCCTTGCGGTCTGGATCGGGAAATCTGTTATCCGGATGACTCGTCTGGTACCGTCAGCCCGGGCAACTTCTTCCTCGCGGTATCTCTGCTTCACAGGGCTGACGCCGGTCTTGAGATACTGTTGTATGCCGGTTTTTATCCGGTCATACTTATGGCCGGTTTTATTTTCGTCGTTCCCCAGCATGAAGATGAAATCCCATGAAACTCTCCCGACGACGTGCCGCTCGTCATAGCCGAGGATCTCCGCCGCTGCCCGGTTGCAGACGGCGATGCGGCCATCTTCGTCGATAATGATGATGCCCTCGGTCGAGTTCTCGACTACCTTGCGGAACTTTCGTTCTCCCTCTGCAAGCCCATCTTCGGTTTTCCCATCCTGGGCTTCGCCGTGATCGACCTTCAGCGCAGATTCCGTCTTCCTGCGCCCGGTGATGTCCTCTACGGTCCCTATGAAATACCTCGGCTTCCCGGAGTCATCGTTGATCACGCCCAGTGATATGTGCACCCAGATGATCGTCCCGTCCTTCCGGATGTATCGCTTTTCATAGTAAACGTGTTCCAGAAGACCGTCTACCAGCTTACGGGCGTATTCCGCTGTCATCGCCCGGTCGTCAGGATGGGTGAGCTGCTCGTAGGTCATGTCCAGCAGTTCCTCTTTCGAGTACCCCGTGATTCTCGTCATCTGCTCGTTGATCTGCAGGTAGCGGTAATGCATCGAGGTGATGATCGAGCCGAGCGGCGACTCCTCGAAGATGCGCTGGAATATCTCCGTGCTCTCTCGCATGGCGGCTTCTGCACGTTTCCGCCTGGTGATGTCTCTTACGATGCTGAGCAGTATTTTCTGCCCGGCGATCAGCTTGCCCCTGGAACTTACCTCGACCGGGAAGGTCGTCCCATCCTTCCTGCGGTGAACCGTCTCTAAAAGAATGCCCTGTTCATAGGCGGTTTCTATCTGCTCTTCGATCTGGCTCTGTGCCGTATCCGTTCGCAGATCATGTATCCTCAGTTTCCGGATTTCGTCGGCAGAGTAGCCGTATGCTTTGGTCGCTGCGACGTTCGCGTCGAGGATGTGGCCGTCACCCTGGACGAAGAGGACGATGTCACGGGTGTTGTCCGAAAATAGCTGGTACTTTTCCAGCGCTTCCATGGCATGCCTGCGCTCCATGATGTCAGTGAATATGGTCGCGAATTTCCCTGGCTCCGGGCGGTAAGCGAAGACTTCGTACCATCGATCAAGCGGCGCCGCGTAATTCTCGAAGCGCGCTGGCTCGCCGGTCAGCGCTACCTTTCCATTGGTCTCGATCCAGAACGGCTCGATGCCCGGCAGCACCTCGCGGACCGTCCGGCCGATGGCATCGGCTTTGTTTATGCCAGTCAGCCGCTCGAATGCCGGATTGAGGTCGAGGAAGATGAAATCGACGGGCACGCCCGCTTCGTCACAGATGATCTCGTGGAGCGCAAAGCCCTCGCTCATGGTGTTAAACAGGGAACGATACTGGTTCTCGCTCTCCCTGAGCCTGTCCTCGGCCAGTTTCCTGTAGGTGATATCGTAGCAGGCACCGAGGAAGCCTTCGAACTGGCCGTTGAGGCCCTCGAACGGCCTTCCCGTATTGACCACCCAGCAGTACTTGCTTTCACGGTTGCGCATGCGATAGAACAGCTCGAACGGCACACGACTGGCAAACGCGTACTCGTAGGCCCTGACAAATGCTTCGCGATCATCCGGATGGATGTCATCAAGCCATCCGCTGTCAGCCTCCTGTTCAAGTGCCCGTCCGGTGAACTCCCGCCAGCTCTGGTTTACATAGCTGCATTTGCCTTCCCGGTCCGTCTGCCAGACATAGGATGGCAGCGTGTCGAACAGCCGATGGTAATAGTCCCTGGAGCTGGCCACCATATCTTCGGCCAGCTTACGGTCCGTGATGTTAACGTGTGTCACCACGACACCATTGACCTTGCTGCCGCTCAATGGCATCACGCGCATGGTAAACCATCGTTTTTCATCCGGGGAATGGCAGGGGTAATCCAGCTCAAAGATCGGAGATGCACCCGACATGACCGACCGTATGCCTTCGGCAGCCTGCATTGCGGTTGTGTCGCCATCTCTCACGGCTCGCTCGCAGACCTTGAAGTA
>JAEZKS010000109.1 GCA_023436075.1 Methanobacteriota archaeon | reverse complement strand
TTCTTATAGTTTTATCCTCTTCGAAAAGTCAGAACTGGACCGGTTAAATAAAAAGTATGGGGGCGTCGGCAAGCTCATAATATGGGGCAAGAGGCTCGACAACTGGAAGTTCCAGAACCCGGAACCTACCGATCCCGAACTGAAGCGTGACTGGGCAGAGATACAAAGTTCATTGAAGCAAAAATGGTCATGGGAACACAAAAAATGGGGGCAGATATGTGACATTGCGATCGCAGAATCTGTGAGGCTCCTCGGCGTGGGCGAACTGGAGGATTCTCTCAAGCTCCTAACCGTGTTAGATCGTCTGTGCCGGAAACGTGATGACAAGAACGGACTACAGCGTTCTACTGGTATTCGTGCGTTCATTTACCAGCAACAAGAAAACTGGTCTGGGGCAATGAAAGCCCTCCGTGAGGAAGAACGCTTGTGCCGCGAAACGGCGAACAAGTACTTTCTCCAGAACAACCTTGCTGGCCAAGCCCGCGTCCTGCACAAAATGGGCGATATGGAAAGCGCTGTGAAAGTTCGCATAGAAGAAGGGCTCATCTGCCGGGCAATGGACAACAAAAAGGCTTTACAGCAATCACTCGGTCATTTGGCATGGCTATACAACGATCTCGGCGAGGATCGCAATATAATGGATGTCCTCAAAGAGCTCGTGATTATCTGCAGGGAACTGGGTGACAGCGCAGAACTGGAACGATATCTGGCAGCACTTGCGATTTACTGGCGGAACCTCGGGGATGATGAGAGTGCATTAAAAGCTCTGGCAGAACAGGAACAAATATGCAGAAAGCTGGGAAATTTGATGGACCTGCAACTGTCACTGGGCTACCAGGCGGACATTCTCATGATTCATGGTAATAGCGATCTGGCGATGAGTCTGCTTGCAGAAAAAGAGCGCATCAGTAGGCAGCTCAATTTGAGGAAAGACCTACACTTCGCCCTCAGTAAACGCTCTGAAATTCTGTATGCGAACGGTGATTTTAAAGAAGTGTTAATTCTCATCGATGAGATCGAAGCGATCAGCAGGGAACTGAACGATACGAACGAACTTATATCTGCATTGACTAACAAAGCCCTGGCGCTTGATTGCCTACGCAGGTCGCAAGAGGCTATACCTGTTGCCGAAGATGCGTTAAAGCTTGCAATGGCGCACGGGGACCAGGGCGTTATTGAGAATGTTCAAGCATTAATAAAACAGGTATACCGTAGTTAAATAGTTGATAATAAATGTGGGTTCCTACGATTAACGGGACCCACATAATTTGCGTCTCTAAATCAGCAGCTCGTCCCCGACCTTCGGCGCGTATGCGTTGACACCGTACTCGCTCTTTATCCACGCGGCGAAGTCCTCGGTGTGGTCGCCGTGTACGCAGATCACGTCCTTGCAGCCACGGTCTACCATGTGTTTGACGATGGCTTTTAGCTCCGACTCGCCGCTGTGGGCGCTGAAGCTGTACTGCTCAATGCCGCATCGGAGCGGGATGATCTCGCCGTCCACATCGACATAGCCGTTCTGCAGCGCGCTTCGGCCGTTGGTGTTTTCCACCTGGTAGCCGCTCAGCAGTATCCTGTCCTTCGGATTGTCGGCGATTTTCTTCAGGTATCCCAGCACCGGACCGCCGTTGAGCATGCCTGCCGTGGTCACCACGACCGACGGCTCGTTGAGGAGTGATTTCCGCATGCCGGGTTTCACTGTGGTACTATGACTGAACGCCGACCGTAGTCGCCCGGAGTCGCGTAGGTATTCGGGGTCGTTCAGCAGCATGTCAGTGACTTCCACGCCCATGCCGTCCACGTAGGAGCGGATGCCGTATTCCTTCAGGATGAGCAATATCTCCTGCGTCCGGCCGATGGCGAAGCTTGGTATGATCACGTTGCCGCCGATGTCCAGCGTATAGCGGATCGACTCGATGAACTTTCGCTCCAGCGCCTGGCGGTCGGAGTGGTCTTTGCCGAAGTACGTGCTCTCGATGACCAGCACGTCGGCCTCCGGGTAGTGGATTTTCGAGCCCTTGAGCAGGCGCGTGTCGCTGTTCTTGATGTCGCCGGTATACAGGAGTGATTTTCCATCCTTTTCAACGTAGGTGAGCGCACTGCCAGGGATGTGGCCGGCGTCCAGCAGCGTGATCGTGTAGTCGTCGGTCTCGAAGGCGTCCAGGTAGTCCAGCTCTTTGGTCCGGCGCATGAGCATGTTGATGTCTACCGGGTCAAAGGGGGCGATGGTCCCGTTGCCGTCGGCGATCTGCATGGTGTCCTCGGCCAGCAGTCTGGTGAGGTGCTTCGTCGGCGGCGTAGCCAGCACCGTCGGCTCCAGGTCCATCAGGTTCGGCACGACGCCGCAGTGGTCCAGGTGGCCGTGCGAGATGACGACGGTCTCGGGCCGCGGGCTGCCCTGCGGGTATTCCGGCGGGTCGGTGGGTTTGATGCCGTAGTCGAGCAGGATGCGCTCGTCTATCAGAAAGGCGGACCGGCCCACTTCCCGGCCCGCGCCCATGAATTTGATCTGCATGCAATGTCTCCTTCGAAAACAATTAAACGAAAACCAGGCCGCGCCTTTGGCACGTTTTCTTGTAATAAAATCACTTTACATAGGGCCTTATTTAACTGTTTCCGTTCCTATTTTTTATATTATTACGGCAATCTACCGACGGTGGTAATATATAAATTATGCCTCGTGTGATGGCCTTGGATTACGAGCATTAATAGAAAAGTATAAATTCTAGACGTTCTATTTATGAAGCCGTTAGATATAAGTTCTATAGCTGTATGGTGAGTGCCGCGATACATCCCATCGACGTCGTCCGTAAACAAAAATATTTCCCGCATTCGAGAGGGCTCATAGCTCAGTTAGGTAGAGCGCCTGGCTTTTAACCAGGCTGCCTGGGGTTCAAATCCCCATGAGCCCGCTCACCCTCTCGCTCACCTTATATATGGGACTTTTATCTAGCGCAGCACACGCACGCAGCACATACCATGCAGTTTTAAGGAGGAAGGCAGGTTTGACCACAAAAAAATTTGACGTTCGGGAACACATGCTCGTGCCCGAGCACACATTGCTGTCCGGCGAGGAAGCCGAAGTCATTCTTAAAAAATATAACATTACCCCCGGGCAGTTGCCGAAAATCAAAACCTCCGACGTGGTCGTCAAGCAGATGGGAGCGAAGCCTGGCGACATTCTCAAGATCACCAGAAAGAGCCTGACCGCGGGCAAAGCGGTCGCCTACCGGCTCGTCATCGAATAAGGGCAAGGGGATTTCACCGTGATAGACAGAACCGAACTCAGTAAGGCATATTTTACCCGTAAAAAAATCGCGCAGCATCACATCGACTCTTTTAACGTTTTTCTAGAGCAGGGCCTGCAGAAAGTCATTGACGAACAGGGCTACATCGAAACGGATATCGAGGACATCGAGCACAACATCGAGCCGGTCAAGGTCAAGCTCGGCAAGATCAGGGTGGGCAACCCGGTCGTGCGCGAGGCCGACGGCTCGGTAGAGCCGCTGTTCCCGACCGAGGCACGCCTCAGGAATATCACCTACGCGGCAGAGATATTCCTGGAAATGGCCATCGTCCGGGGCGAGGTCGAGGGCGATTTCATCGAGGTCAACATCGGCCAGATGCCCATCATGATCGGCAGCGCGAAGTGTAACCTCGCAAAACTCGGCGGAGAGGAATGGGTCAAGAACGGCGAGGACCCCGTCGATCCCGGCGGATATTTCATCATCAACGGCACCGAGCGGGTCATCATGACCCTGGAAGACCTGGCGCCGAACAAGATCATGGTCGAGTACGACGACCGCTACGGCGACCAGATCGAGGTGGCGAAGGTCTTCTCGCAGCGGCGCGGGTACCGTGCCCTGGTCATCGTCGAGAGGGGCCGGAAATCCATTCTCGAAGTATCGTTCCCGTCCATCTCTGGCCGGCTGAACTTAGTCATGCTCATGCGCGCCCTCGGGCTGGAGACTGACCAGGAGATCGTCAACGCGGTCTCCGACGACCCCGAGATCCAGAAGTTCATGCTGGAGAACCTCGACGAGGCGGAGGCGGACACTGTCGAGTCGGCCATGGAGAAGATCGGCAAGCGTGTCGCAGCCGGCCAGGCGAAGGACTACCAGCGGAAGCGCGCCCACTATGTCATCGACCGCTACCTGCTCCCGCACCTGAACCCGGAGAACTTCGAGCGTCTTGGTCCCGATGACCCGAAGCTGGCCGAGTCCCGGGTCAGCAAGTCGTACTTCCTCGGCAGGATGGCCGAGGCATGCTGCGAACTGGCGCTGAAACGCAGGCAGCCGGATGACAAGGACCACTATTCCAACAAGCGGCTCAAGCTCGCGGGCGACCTGATGGAGGACCTGTTCCGGGTCTCCTTCAACCGCCTGACCCGCGACATCAAGTACCAGCTCGAGCGCGCTAACATGCGTAACAGGGAACTATATATGATCACTGCGGTCCGCGCCGACGTGCTGACCGAGCGTCTGATCCACCCGCTCGCCACCGGAAACTGGGTGGGCGGCAGGACGGGCGTGTCGCAACTGCTGGACCGTATTGACTACATGGCGATGCTGTCGCACCTGCGGCGTGTGATATCGCCGCTGTCACGAGCCCAGCCTCACTTCGAGGCCCGTGACCTGCACGCGACCCAGTGGGGCCGCATCTGCCCGTCTGAAACGCCTGAAGGCCCGAACTGCGGCCTGGTGAAGAACTTCGCCATGTCAGTAGAGCTGTCGACGGGCGTCGAGGACGAGGAATCGATCAAGAAGACATTGCTTGAGGCCGGAGTAAGGCCGCTGAGGAGGGGTATCGTTGACCAGAGCTAGAGTATTCGTCAACGGTGCGCTCGTAGGCACGCACGAGAACCCGAAAGAGCTCGTCGCGAGCATTCGAGAGAAGCGCCGTCAGGGCATCATTTCCAACCAGATCAACATCGCCCACCACACGCTGACAAATGAGATTATCATCAACACGGACATGGGCCGGGCCCGCCGCCCGCTGATCATCGTCATGGATGGCCGGCCAATGGTGACATCCGAGGACATCGAGCAGCTGAAGAACGGCGAGGTCCAGTTTGACGACCTCGTCAGGCGCGGCTTGATCGAGTACATCGACGCTGAGGAAGAAGAGAACACTTTCATCGCCATCGATGAGTCGCAGCTCACCGGGGACCACACCCACCTCGAGCTGAACCCGTCGCTGATCCTGGGCATCGCTGCGGGCATGATCCCGTACCCTGAGCACAATGCATCTCCCCGTGTCACCATGGGCGCAGGCATGGTCAAGCAGTGTCTGGGCATGAGCACGGCGAACATGAAGCTCAGGCCGGACACGCGTGGCCACTTCCTGCACTACCCGCAGCGGGCCATCGTGAACACCCAGACTGCCGAGGCAGTCAACTTCAACGAGCGCCCTGCAGGCCAGAACTTCGTCGTGGCAGTCCTGTCTTACGAAGGCTACAACATTGAAGATGCGCTTGTCTTCAACAGGGGCTCTATCGAGAGAGGCCTGGGAAGGTCACACTTCTTCCGGACGACCGAGGGCGAAGAGCGCCGGTACCCGGGCGGCCAGGAGGACACCTTCGAGGTGCCCGACGCTGAAGTGCGCGGCGCCCGCGAGTCTGAGTTTTACTCCATGCTGGATGAGGACGGCCTGGTCAATCCGGAAACCGTCGTCGGCCCGAACGACGTGCTGATCGGCAAGACCAGCCCGCCGAGGTTCCTGGAGGAGCCGACCGATCTGGGCGGCATCACCCCGCTCAAGAGGCGCGAGACCTCGGTGACGATGCGCAGCAACGAGAAGGGCATCGTCGACACTGTAATATTAACTGCGACGCAGAACGGCAGCCGGCTGGCGAAAGTCCGCACGAGAGACCAGCGTGTCCCCGAGCTGGGCGACAAGTTCGCTTCGCGGCACGGGCAGAAGGGCGTCATCGGCCTCATTGCGCCACAGGAAGACATGCCCTTCGCCGAGAACGGGCTGGTGCCTGACCTCGTCATCAACCCCCATGCCATCCCATCACGTATGACCATCGGGCACGTGCTCGAGACCATCGGCGGCAAGGTCGGCTCCATGGAAGGGCGGTTCATCGACGGCACCCCGTTCAACAACGAGCAGGAAGACGACATGAGGAAGGCGCTGACGAAGTTCGGCTTCTCCCACAGTGGCAAGGAAGTGTTCTATAGCGGCACTACTGGCGAGCGGATCGTCGCAGATGTGTTCGTCGGCGTCATCCTGTACCAGAAGCTGTACCACATGGTATCCTCCAAGATGCACGCCCGCAGCCGCGGCCCGGTGCAGGTCCTGACGAGGCAGCCGACCGAAGGCCGTGCGAGAGAAGGCGGTCTCCGGTTCGGTGAAATGGAAAGAGATGTCATGATCGGCCACGGCGCCGCCATGGCACTGAAGGAACGACTCCTCGACGAGTCGGACAAGGTGTTCGAGTACGTCTGCAACAACTGCGGCATGGTCGCGACCGAGGACAAGAAGCGCCGGGTCGTATACTGCCCGAACTGCGGTGCCGACACTAACATTTACAAGATCGAGATGAGCTACGCGTTTAAGCTACTGCTGGACGAGATGAAGGCTCTCGGCATCGCGCCGAGACTGGACCTCGAGGACGCGGTGTGAGGTGTAAAAAATGACAAGCCCTAAGAGAATCCGGAAAATTCGTTTCGGCCTGCTGTCCCCGGCCGAAATCAGAAAGATGAGCGTCACCAAGATCATCACCGCGGACACCTATGACGACGACGGCTACCCCATCGACATGGGCCTGATGGACCCGCGCCTGGGCGTCATCGACCCCGGCCTGCGCTGCCGCACCTGTGGCGGCCGGCCAGGTGAATGTCCGGGCCACTTCGGCCACATCGAGCTGGCGGCCCCCGTCATCCACGTTGGCTTCGCCCGCCTGCTCCGTAAGGTCCTCAGGACGACCTGTCGCAAGTGCGGCCGCCTCCTGCTGGACGAGAAGATGAAGGCGGACTACCTGCGCCAGATAAAAACGGCACAGGCATACGGTCAGCCGATTGACGAGATAGTCAAGAACGTCTTCAAGGACGCGAAGTCCACCACGTGCCCGTATTGCGGCGAAGAGCAGAAGGAGATCAAGTTCGAGAAGCCGACCGGCTACTTAGAGGACGGCCACAAGCTGATGCCGACCGACGTCCGGGACCGCCTCGAGATGATCCCCGACGAGGACATCGAGGTCTTCGGCATGGACCCGAAGAACGCGAGGCCGGAGTGGATGGTGCTGACCGTCCTGCCGGTGCCGCCGGTCACGGTGCGCCCCTCGATCACTCTGGAGTCGGGCCAGCGGTCGGAAGACGACCTGACCCACAAGTTAGTCGATATCATCAGGATCAACCAGCGGTTCCAGGAGAACCGCGACGCAGGCGCCCCGCAGCTCATTATAGAAGACCTGTGGGAGCTGCTCCAGTACCACGTCACGACGTACATGGACAACGCAGTGTCTGGCGTGCCCCCGGCCCGCCACCGCAGCGGCAGGCCCCTCAAGACGCTGTCGCAGCGTCTCAAGGGCAAGGAAGGCCGTTTCAGGGGCAGCCTGTCCGGTAAGCGTGTCAACTTCAGCGCTCGTACCGTGATCTCGCCAGATCCGAACCTCAGCATCAACGAGGTCGGCGTGCCGATGCGTATAGCGAAGGAAATGACCGTGCCCGTCACCGTCACCCCGTTCAACATCGAGGCGGTCCGGGAATTCGTCCGGCGCGGCTCCGAGAACTGGCCTGGCGCCAACTATGTGAAACGTGCCGACGGCCGCAGGCTAAAGATCACTGACAAGAACTGCCAGGAGCTGGCCGAGGCGCTGGAGGTCGGCTGGAAGATCGACCGGCAGCTCAAGGACGGCGACGTCGTGCTGTTCAACCGGCAGCCGTCGCTGCACCGGATGAGCATCATGTCGCACTTCGTGCGGGTGATGCCGCACAAGACCTTCCGCCTGAACCCGGCAGTCTGCGCGCCTTACAACGCCGACTTCGACGGCGACGAAATGAACCTTCACGTCCCGCAGACGATGGAGGCGCTCGCCGAAGCCCGGATACTCATGCTGGTGCAGGAGAACATCCTGTCCCCGAGATTCGGCGGCCCCATCATCGGCGGCCTGCACGACCACATCTCGGGCATCTACCTGCTGACCAAGGGCTACCGCATGTTCAGCGAGGCCGACACTTCCGAGATATTGAGCAAAGTCCACGTCCACGAGTTGCCCGAGCCTGCCGAGGTCCGGGACGGCGTGAAGTACTGGACTGGCAAGCAGATATTCAGCCAGATCCTGCCCAAGGGCCTGGAAATGACGTACCAGGCGAAGATTTGCGAGAACTGCGAGTTCTGCAAGAAGGAAGAGTGCGAGCGGGACGCCTACGTGGTCATCCGCGACGGCGACCTGAAATGCGGCACCATCGACGAGAAGGCCATCGGCGCTTTCAGCGGCAAGATACTGGACCGCATCGTGAAGACGATGGACGAGCAGACGGCGGCCACGTTCCTGAACGAGGTCACCATGCTGGCCATCCGCGCCATCACCCACCGGGGCTTCTCCTACGGCATCAGTGACACGGACATCCCGCGCGAGTCGATCGCGCAGATCACCGAGGTCGTGCTGAACTCCGAGAAGCAGGTGCGCAAGCTGATCGAGGCCCACGACAGGGGCGAGCTCGAAGCGCTGCCGGGCCGCACGCTCGACGAGACGCTGGAAATGAGGATCATGCAGGAGCTGGCCAAGGCAAGAGACGCCGCCGGCGGTATCGCAGGCAAGTTCCTGGGCAGCCAGGGCGACAACTCCGCAGTCATCATGGCCCGGTCGGGCGCTCGTGGCAGCTTCCTTAACCTTACCCAGATGGCCGGATGCGTCGGCCAGCAGTCGGTCCGTGGAGAGCGGATCATGAGAGGCTACGGCGACCGGACGCTGCCCCACTTCCTCCCGGGAGACCGGGGCGCGGACTCACGGGGCTTCGTAGAATCGTCTTACAAGAAGGGCCTGAATCCGACGGAATTCTTCTTCCACGCAATGGGTGGCCGTGAAGGTCTCGTCGACACTGCAGTCAGGACGTCGCAGTCCGGTTACCTGCAGCGCAGGCTAGTCAACGCGTTGCAGGATCTTGAAGTCAAGTTCGACGGCACCGTGCGCGAGATGCGCGGCGTCATCGTACAGTTCCTGTACGGCGAGGATGGAGTCGACCCCATGAAGAGCGACTACGGTGAGGGCGTTAACATCCCGCGCATAGTCGAGAGCGTGGTCAACGGAGGTGACTCGAAGTGAGCAATCTTTCCGAGACGACTGTCTTCAACGAGCTGGACAAGCTCGAGTTGCCCCACAAGATGATCGAGGACCTGAAGGCGAACCTGACTGGCGTCAAGGTCACTCGCAAGCAGCTCGACACCATCATCGAGAAGACTATGGAAGCCTACGGCAAGGCCCGCGTGGAGAACTGCGAGGCCGTAGGCATGGTCGCCGCACAGAGTATCGGCGAACCCGGCACGCAGATGACGATGCGTACCTTCCACTACGCAGGCGTGGCCGAAATCGACGTCACGCTCGGCCTGCCCCGGCTCATAGAGATCGTGGACGCCCGGCGCGAGCCGTCGACGCCCATGATGACCATCCACCTGCTCCCCGAAGTATCGGGCAACCGTGACGCAGTGAAGAAGCTCGCGTGGGAGCTCGAGGAGACGACCGTGGCCGACGTGGGCATGACGTCGACGAATCTCGCCGACATGAGTATCATCATCGACATCAATGAAAAACAGCTGATCCAGCGTAACATGACGCTCCAGGAGGTGGCCGATAAGATCTCCGAAGAGATCGGATACGAGGTCGCCCCGCAGGAGAACAAGCTGGTCATCAACCCGGAAGAGCCGTCGTACCGTGACCTGCTCCAGCTCGTGGAGAAGGTCCGTGCCATATCCCTCAAGGGGATCAAGGGCATCACGCGTGTCGTGATCCGCAAGGAGGAGAACGAATACGTCGTGTACACGCAGGGCTCCATGCTGAAGAAAGTCATCAACATCGACGGGATCGACGCAGCGAGGACCAAGACGAACAACATCAACGAGATCGCGGAAGTCCTCGGTATCGAAGCCGCACGCAACGCCATCATCAACGAGGCGCTGGACACCCTGTCCGAACAGGGTCTTACTGTCGACATCCGGCACATCATGCTTGTGTCGGACATGATGACCATCGACGGCGAAGTGAAGCAGATCGGCCGGCATGGCATATCGGGCGAGAAGGCCAGCGTACTTTCGCGGGCTGCGTTCGAGGTAACCGTAAATCATTTATTGGATGCCGCCGTAGCCGGAGAAGTCGATGAGTTGACCGGTGTCACCGAAAACGTAATCGTAGGACAGCCAATACAATTAGGCACCGGCGACGTCGAATTACTGGCTGTCAACACAACGAGAAAGAAGTGAGTTACATGGAAATAGACCTGGACAAGTCACTGAGAAGCGTGATGAGAACCGGCAAGGTCCTCGTAGGGACCCGGCAGGCCATCAAAGCAAGTAAACGCGGAGTAGCGAAACTTGTCATCGTGGCCTCCAACTGTCCCGGTGAAATCAAGGCACAGATCAAGGGAGCGAACGTACCGTTGTACGAGTTTCCGGGCATGAGCGTAGACCTGGGGCCGATGTGCGGCAAGCCGTATATCGTCTCGGCACTGACCGTGCTCGAACCGGGCGACTCTGACATCATGGCGCTGGCCAGGGGTGTAAAGAGTGCCTGATGTGACGTTTACCACGGAAACGATGCAGTTCATCGCGCTCTTCGAGAAGACGACCGGAGCGCACGCCAAGGACTGTCTGCTGACGGACGACGACCGGATAGTGTTCGTCGTCAAGAGCGGGGACATGGGCCTGGCCATCGGGAAAAATGGTAACAACATCAACAGGGTTAACAAACAGATTGGAAGGCACGTCGAAGTCATCGAGTACTCTGAGGACCCGAAGGAATTCGTCAGAAACCTGTTCCAGCCCGCTGCGGTGAAGAACGTGGCGATCTCCACGAAGGGCGACCGACACGTCGCGATCGTGGATGTGGCGGCCAAAGACAAAGGGCTGGCCATCGGAAAGAACGGCAGGAACATCAAGAAGGTGAAGACACTGGCCCAGAGGCATCACAAATTGGACGACGTCGTCATTAACAACCAGAAATAAGGAGTCAATATCATGGGAATGGGAAAATTTGCAGCTCGCAAGCTCAATCATGACAGGAAACTGTACAGGTGGGGCGACAGAGACTATGCCCGCCGCGTTCTCCGCTTAGACGAGAAGGCTGACCCGCTCGAGGGCGCCCCGCAGGCGAAGGGCATCGTACTGGAGAAGATCGGCGTAGAGGCCAAGCAGCCGAACTCCGCCATCAGGAAATGCATCAGAATTCAGCTCATCAAGAACGGCAGGCAGGTCACCGCGTTCTGTCCGGGCGACGGAGCCATCAACTTCATCGACGAGCACGACGAGGTCACCATCGAGGGCATCGGCGGCCGGATGGGCGGCTCGTACGGCGACATCCCTGGCGTCCGCTTCCGCGTATGCAAGGTCAACGATGTATCGCTGGACGAGATGGTCAAGGGCAAGAGAGACAAGCCACTGAGGTGATCTTATGGCAGAAGAGAATATTGAAACTACGACTGTCGCAGTCGAAGAGGCCAAGCCGGCCGTCCCGAACCTGTTGCTGTTCGGCAAATACGACATGACGCAGGTCAACATCAAGGACCCGAGCATCAAGAGGTACATCAACCTCAAGCCTATCGTCGTACCCCACACCGGCGGCAAGTCGGCGGCCAGGCAGTTCAACAAGGCCGAGATCCCCATCGTCGAGCGGCTCATCAACAAGATGATGCGCAACGAGTTCAACACCGGCGAGAAGATGAAGTGCTACAACATCGTGCGCGACGCCTTCGAGATCGTCGCGGCGAGGACGAAGCAGAACCCGGTGCAGGTCTTCGTGGACGCCCTCGAGAACGCGGGCCCCCGCGAAGAGACCGTCCGTCTCAAGTACGGCGGCATCAACGTGCCCAAGTCGGTCGATACGGCGCCAATGCGCAGGGTCGACCAGGCTCTCATGTTCATCGCCCAGGGCGCCGAGAAGGCCTCCTTCAAGAGCAAGAAGTCCGTCGAGCAGGCGCTCGCGGACGAGCTCATGGCCGCGGCCAAGGGCGACGTCAAGAGCTACTCGGTCGGCAAGAAGGACGAGAAGGAAAGGGTAGCGAAGGCTGCCAGATAAACGCTAACCGGTATTCGAGGAAATTACAATGGCGACAAGAGGAAAGAAAGTGGTCGAGCGGGTCAAGGAGCTCATGGACAAGCCCGAGCAGATCCGCAACATCGGTATCTGCGCCCACATCGACCATGGGAAAACAACGTTATCTGACAACCTGTTAGCCGGCTCTGGCATGATCTCCATGGACCTTGCCGGCAAGCAGCTGTTCATGGACTTCGACGAGGAAGAGCAGGCGAGAGGCATCACGATCAATGCAGCCAACGTCTCGATGGTGCACGAGGTCGGCGGGGTAGAGTACCTCGTCAACCT
>JAEZKS010000088.1 GCA_023436075.1 Methanobacteriota archaeon | reverse complement strand
TAAATCCCAGAAGGCCGGGTACAAGAAGGAATTCGCGGCCGGCCAGCCGATCATCCGGGCAGCGGACCTGGAGAAGGTCTACGTCTCCATAGACCGGGGCGTGATCAAGGCGATCAACCACGTCACCTTCGACGTGAAAGAAGGCGAGATCTTCGGCATCGTCGGGGTGAGCGGCGCCGGCAAGACGTCGCTCTCGAACACGATCACCGGCAACATGGAGGACGCTCACGGCATGGTCGAGGTGCGCATCGGCGACGACTGGGTCAACATGCTCGAGCCGGGCTATTATGCCCGTGGCCGGGCCAAGATGTACGTCGGCCTCCTGCATCAGGAGTACGACCTCTACCCGCACCGGACGGTCGTGGAAAACCTGACTGATGCCATCGGACTGGACTTCCCCGCGGAGTTGGCCGAACGGAAGGCGATTCACACGCTCGTGATAGCCGGTTTCACCGAGGACAAGGCCCAGGAAGTGCTGGCCAAATACCCGAACGAGCTGTCCGAAGGCGAAAGACACCGCGTCGCACTGGCGCAGGTACTCATCCGCGAGCCGCGCGTCGTCGTGCTCGACGAGCCGACCGGCACCATGGACCCGTTCACCAAGCGGGACGTGGCCAACTCGATCCTGACTTCCCGGGAAGAGATCAATGAGACCTTCGTCATCGTGTCCCACGACATGGAGTTCGTGAAAATGGTCTGTGATCGCGTCATGCTCATGCGGGCGGGCAAGATCGTCGAAATCGGCGATGTGGACGCAGTGCTGGCCAAGGTCACGGAGCAGGAGCGCCAGATCATGGCGAAGGGGACTTAAGCTCCGATTTTTTCCACGTCGCCGGCAGCAGTGCCGGCCCTGATTTCAACTGATAGAAAGTATATGTTTTCGAAACGTCGATAAGATGGGAGAGATGGAAACGGCGAGGAGTAATGGTAAAGTGACTGCAGGCGTCGTTGTCGATGTGAACGGCATGAAGCTGACCATGCCGGAAGGCTCCCGGCTGAAGGACTGTCTGGAGAAGGCCGGCGTTCGCCGCGTGCCGGGGACGATCATGGGCATCGTCAGCGGCAAGGAAGAGGCCCGCAAAGAAGTAGCGACAGAGTTCCGCGTGATCACCAGCAAGGGTGAGTTCGGGATCGAGCTGACCGGAGACCAGAAGGACGTCTGGATCGGGAGCTACGACCGGCTCGCGGGCTCGAAGCTGAAATGGTCAACCGGGCAGGCCGTAGCGTTCGGGCCGTTCGCGTCGGACGTCAAGCCCGGCAAGGGCGAAGCCGATCTGAAGACGTGGGACGTCTGCTTTGGCACCGGCGGCTATGACGCGAAGAGTTCCTACATTATAATCTCCAAGGCCGGCCACTCGTCGGACTACGGTGCGAAAGGCAAGCCTTTCGGGCGTGTCATCTCTGGCAAGAGCGTGATCCCGGCTCTGGGCACTGATGACTACATCAAAGCGATTGAGCCGGTGGTGAGGCTGGAGAAGTTCGCCAACAAGCTGGTCACTACCGATGAGTCGCTGCCTGCCGAGGACGGCATGGAGATACACACCGAGCTAGAAATCGAGCTGATCCCGACAGCCAGGGACGGCGCAGAGCACTTTTACTCGGCTATCAAGAACGGCACTTTCCCGGTAGATTTCGCTGCAAGCACCTTCGTCTCTAGCGATGTCATGCTGGGCGAGCTGTGCCCGTTCGAGAATCTGGCTGCACGGAGCGAAGGCAGCGTGAGCATCCGCACGGACGGGGCCGGACGAGGCCGGATTTACATCTCCAAGGCGGACATGACCTCTAATATTTATCATTCGATCATCGGCCGTACGACGAAAGGACTGGAGCTGGCCCGGCTGGCTGCCCCTGGACAGAGCATCGCGATAAGGGCCAAACCACAGCGGCTTAGCGTACTCGGCATGGGCATGGGCGAAGCAGAAGCGTTTCTGGCAGAACGCGGAGTCAAGTATGAGAAGGCCGGATATCAGGGTGACGGAGCGGTGATCGTCGAACAGGAACCGTACACGACCATGGAGATCGTCTCGGGCGGAAACGTTCGCATCACCGGCATCCCGCGAAAGGATCTCGTCGAGATTCGCCTGTACGGGGACGAGGCTCGCAACTCGGTGGAGTACTTCCGTAGAGCCACGGGCCTGAAGGGACAGACCGTCGGCGCCCTCGACGTGTTCTTCAAGTACGAGGACACGATGCTGTTCAAGGGAAAGCCCGTGCAGGTACTGGAGCTTGTGCCCGAGAACAAGCCGGAAGAGGGTGCAGTCATCAAGGCCGGCGAGATCGGCCTGACCAGCATGGCCGCGAAGCACGCAGGCATGATGGGCGTGCGGTTCAGCGACAGCACGAAGTTCGGCCCTACGGGAGAAAAGTTCTCTGCGACCAATCTCGTCGGGCAGGTGCTGGACATCGCGAAGCTGAAGAAAGCCCGGGAAAAAGACCGGGCATATTTCATCGAGGTGCCGTAATGGTGGACGCTAACGAGACGGTGACGAAGATGGTGGTGATCTCTGGCTCGCTGCTCCCGGCGGAGCTTGCCATCGAGGCCTACAAGATCACGGCGGACGTCGCGATCAAGGAGACTTGCTACGGGCTGATGGTCACCGGCAAAAGAGGTCAGGTCGATCACCTGGTCCGTGAGCTGCGCAAGTTCAGCCCTAACAAGATATTCGTCAAGGAACGCGGTTTCCCTCCGGGCGACCCGCGACGGTGCCGCGCTGATCGCGGTGGCGGGCCGCGGCCGGGCTTCCACCAGCTAAAGTATGAGATCGACCTGCTCCCCGACATCTCTAAAGGCCTGGTGCTCGTGGAGCGCGGCAGCAAGCCCGTGGTGCAGCCGAGGCCGAAGAACATTGACGTAGACCGATTCAAGAAGATCATCGATGACACGATCACAGAAGGAGACAAGCAATGAAAATATTCCTCTATCCCCCTAACAGCCTCATCCTGGCCGATCTCGTCGAGCGCTTCGGCCACGAGCCGCTGACGCTGATGAGCGAGGTCCGGAGGAAGGTGACGACGCCGGGGCTGGACTCGCCCCCGCTGAACATGACGCCGGAAGACCCCAAGAAAGGGCTGAAGTACGCAGCCATCGAAATTCCCTCGGGCGTCAGGGGCCGCATGGCGCTGATGGACCCGTTGATCGAGCAGGCTGAGGCAGCCATCATCGTCCACGATGCCGAATACCTGTTCGGCTGCATGGGCTGTGCCCGAACCAACGAGCTGCTCAAGTACGTGATACGCAAGAAAGGCGTGCCGGTGCTGGAACTCCAGTACCCGAAGAGCGAGAACGAGGCGAAGAACTTCGTGCTGTTCATCAAGGAGTTCCTGGACGGCCTCAAGGCTAAGGCTGCCACGGCGGAGGCGAAGACCGAATGAGGAAGATACGCATCGCACATCTCAGTTGCGGCTCGGAGCACAGCGGCGTGCAGGGCGAGATCGAAGAGGCGGCACGCCAGGTCAACGCCCAGATCGTCTTCCCTGAGGTCGAGATCGGCAACGTCAAGGAGAACGCCGAAGCGTTCGGCCTTCAGGTTGCCAGTCCTGACCTCCGGCTGATGATCGCCCGGGCGAAGAGCATCGTGAACGGCGACACCAAGGCCGACGCCGTGTTCATCACCACCTGTTTCCGGTGCGCCGAGGGCGCCATCGTCCGCAACGCCGTACGGGACTACATCCACCAGGGGGCAGGCATCCCGGTGATCAGCTACTCGTTCACCGAGCGCACCAGTCATGAGACGCTGCTTACACGTATGGAGGCGCTGTCGACTACCGCGCTGCGCCGCGGGCTGCTCGCCCGCGAGGTGCAGACCGGGCTGACGGCAGGCATCGACTCGGGCTCCAGCACCACGAAAGCCGTGATCATGCGGGACAATAAGATCATCGGCACCGGCTGGGTAAAGTCGACCGACGTCATCAAGAGTGCCGAGGATGCCTTCAGCCGCGCCCTGCAAGAGGCAGGCGTGAAGCGCGAGGATCTCCAGGGCATCGGGACGACCGGCTACGGTCGGTTCCTCATAGGCAAACACTATAACGCCGACCTGATTCAGGAAGAGCTGACGGTGAACTCCAAGGGTGCTGTCTACCTCGCCGGAAGACAGAAGGGCCCTGCTACGGTCATAGACATCGGCGGCATGGACAATAAGGCAATATCTGTGCAGGACGGAATTCCTGGCAGCTTCACCATGGGCGGCATCTGCGCCGGCGCATCGGGCAGGTTCCTGGAACAATCCGCGAACCGGCTTGGCGTGGACGTCAGCGAACTGGGCAGCCTTGCGGTCAAAGGTGACCACGGCAATGTCACCATGAACAGCTACTGTATCGTCTTCGGCACCCAGAGCCTGATCAACTCGCTGTCGCTGGGCAAGGCACGCGAGGATGTCGCGGCTGCCGCATGCTACAGCGTCGCAGAGCAGGTGTTCGAGCAGCAGTTGCAGGAGATCGAGGTCAAGCAGCCGGTGATCATGGTCGGCGGCTCCTCGCTGAACATCGGCCTGGTGAAGGCGATGGGCGACCTGTTGAGACAGGAGATCATCGTGCCGCCGTATTCCCAGTATATCGGGGCCGTCGGCTCGGCACTGCTAGTCTCCGGGCTCCGGGAGGGAGGCAGCGAGCCCCGATGAGTCCGACGATCGAGAAGACGGAAGACCTGGAGCAGGCGGAGCAGTCCGGGCGGTTCACTGTCGAGAGCACCGACCCTGAGGGTGCTAAAAAGTACGACGGCGTGGTCAGGGACGTGCTGAGCGACCTGAACCTGGCACGGGCGATAGAGCGGCTCCACGTATACGTCGACCCGAAGCAGCCTGTATTCATTGCTGTCGGCACCTTCCGTCGCAGCCTTCCCACGCTGACGCTAGGCGACGTCGCCGACATCGCCTCGATCAACGAAGGCCTGATGGTCTCGGTGCGAGACGAGCAGTACGCAGCCACGGCGGTGGGAAAACTGTACCTGAAGTACGGGCGCGACCAGCTCATCCCTACGGATCGGACGTCTGTCATCGTCCCGCACTCCGGCGATTTCGCCAGTCAGTACGATGACATTGCATCGATTGTAGTATACGATCCGAAGGACGAGTTGAAGAAGTCGGTCATCGACGCGCTCGTCCGCATCACCCCGGAAGGCTTCCGCGTCAGGAAGCACTACATTTCCGAACACGCGCTGGCGTTCATCGCCTCCGAGGACCCGATCAAACCAGAGTGGACCGATATCTGCCGGAAACTCCGAGAAAAGATCGATAAAGAGGAGGCCGACTGATGGAGCCAGTCATTTTCCAGGGCGGCGTCTACAAGCACGAGCAGATGATCGAGCTGGTCGAAGACCTGGGCGGCTACATCCTGCAGAAGAACCTGCTTCAGCTGGACGTCATTGTCGTCATGCTCGTGCCGAACGCCGATCTTCCGCTGGTCGAGGCGAAGGCGAAAGAGCTGCTGGGCAAGCTGACCAAAGCGCCGCTGGCCGGCGCTGAGATCGCCGTCGTCACGCCGACGCTGGCCTACCAGCATTTGCCTCACCTGGCATGCGACATCGCCGAGTACCTGCGCAGGGCAGGCGCGAAGACCAACATGATCGGGCTGGCACGAGGCGTCGGCAAGCGTATAGCGCAGCTGAAGGCACATGAGATCGACCTGATCAACGAGCACGACATCGCCATTTTCACCTACGGCAACTTCCGCGACTGCATCGTCGAGAAGACAAAGCTATTCCGGGATATCCAGGTGCCGATCATCGTCACCGGCGGCCCCATGATGGATAAGTCGGAAGTGCCCGGCTGCGTCGATTACGTGGGCGGGCTCGGCCGGATCATGCACCGCACGCGGCAGAAGGACGAGCTTGCCCTGCTCGACAAGCTGGTAGACGTGACCGGCAGGGTGCTCGACGAAAAGCGCGTCGAGCTTGACAAGGACCCGCTGAGTGTCAGTCCGCCACGGGTGGCCAAGGAGATCGAGAAGCAGTTACCGGACATACCGGAGACACTCGCGCCCACACCCGTCACGCTGCAGCTCAACGGCCTGCGCCTGAAGGTACCATACGAGGAGTACAAGGATAAAGTTCTGAACGTCCGGTTCGACGAGGGCGTCTACATGCGCCAGGTGGCCAAGCTGTATCCGTCGAGGATGAAGAATTATATCATCCTGCGGATATTGCCGAAGTCGGAGACTGGCTTTGTCATTTAAGTTCAATATCACATGGCTCGGGCGGCCTCGCGCGCGTGACCGCTGTGAAGGCAGCTCTTGTGTACTGTGAAGGCAGCTCTTGTAAAAACGAGATAGGGCAGAACTGAGCGACGGGTTTTTCCGGGCATGGCCGCTCCTACCCGGCATTGTTTTAATCTCCCGTAGAAATGG